>CAZZCI010000516.1:0-1506 GCA_964653015.1 uncultured Rhodothermales bacterium | reverse complement strand
GGCAACGACGAGTTTGAAATCATTTCGGGGGAGCGTCGTTTGCGGGCCGCACGCCGCACCAGTCTGACCCACTTGCCGGCGTTTGTGCGCCAGGCCGACTCCGAGCAGATGCTTGAGATGGCGCTGGTTGAGAATGTGCAGCGCGAGCAGCTCAACCCCATTGAGGTGGCGCTGGGCTACCATCGCTTGATGGACGAGTGCGGGCTGACCCAGGCTGAGGTCGCCGAGAAAGTCGGAAAAAGCCGCGCCTCGGTAGCCAACTTCCTGCGTCTGCTGCGCCTTCCGCCCCGCATCCAGGCCGCCCTGCGCGATGGCGAGGTGGCCATGGGACACGCCCGCGCTCTTGTTAGCATTGATGAACGGGATGCCCAGGTGGAGTTGCTCAACAAAACGATTGAGGACGACCTGTCGGTGCGCGATGTGGAGACGCTGGCGCGCAACTGGCACGCCGATCAAGAAGAGGCAGACGACGATACATCTGAAGAGACTGATGCTGACGATGACGCAGAGGCGTCGGGGCCGCCCAGTCGTACCGATTTGCAGCTTGCTGAGTATCGGAAACGGCTGCGCTCACAGTTAAGCACACAGGTGCGCATCCACCACAAAAAAGAAGGGGAGGGGCGCATCGAGATTGCATACTATTCGGAAGAAGACTTGGAGCGGCTCATTGAGCTGCTGGACGCGTAGTCTGTTCATCCCCAAAGGGAGGTGCTGCCCATGAGGCGCTCGTTGCTGGCCGCTTTGCTCCTGGTTCTGCTCCTGCTTCTGCCCACAACAGTGCAGGGCCAGCCCGATAGCGTACGAGCCGAGACGCTGCGCAACATGGGACTGCCTGAAACGCATACGCCACGGGGGGCATTGTGGCGGGCGTCGGCGTTGCCAGGGTGGGGGCAAGTGTACAACCGACAGTACTGGAAACTGCCCATCGTGTACATCGGGCTGGGGACGTTGACGTATCTGGCGATTGAAAACCACAACGACTACCAACTCTTTCGGCGGGCCGGACGGTTTGCATCAGGGCTAGAACAAGACCAAACCGATGACAACCCGTTTACGCCTCCGTGGGGCGGGAATCCATTCGAGCGCTATGAGGCCGAATACAACGAAGCATTGGCGCGCTTTGGGCAAGACCAGGTAGACTTTGGCACGATCCGGGAACAGCGAGATGCGTTTCGGCGACAGCGCAATCTGCTTATCATTGGCACAGGCGTGTTTTACGCACTGACGGTGGTCGAAGCGTATGTGAGTGCGCACTTGCTTACGTTCGATGTGGGCGAGGAATTGTCATTTCGTGTTGCCCCCAGCCCCGGTGGTGGAGCAGTACCGGCGCTCCGTCTGCGGTTCTGACAAAGATGCCGACTCGGTTAGTGTACAGCACCGTTTTTCGATAGGCCACCGGGTGGTCAGAGGCAGTGAAGCTCACCCAAACAGATGCCGTCCCCCATTAGCAGTACACCGTCACACCTCAAACTCCGGGTAACGCGCCCCCTAACGTACCGAGAAAAC
>CAZZCI010000515.1:0-1510 GCA_964653015.1 uncultured Rhodothermales bacterium | reverse complement strand
ACAACAACCGCTTTGCTCACCCACACGCTACGCGCCGCCGACGCCGATCCGGGCTATCTGATTGGCGGCGTACTCAAGAGCACCGAGCGCAGCGCCCATCTAGGTACCGATCAGCCGTTTGTGGTCGAAGGCGACGAGTACAACAGTGCGTATTTCGACGACCGGCCCAAGTTTATGCACTACCGGCCCGATAAAGCCGTCATTACGTCGCTGGAGTTCGATCATGCCGATGTGTTTGCCGACGAAGCCGCTTACCGGCAGGCGTTTGAGGCATTCGCCGGTACACTGGGGGCGCGCAACGGATTGCTCGTGCTGTGCGGAGACGATCCGGCGGTTGCGGCACTGGCCCGACACACCGACGCACGGGTGCGCACCTATGGGCTTGACCCAAGTAACGACGTGACCATCACCGATCACGAAACCAGTGCTGAGGGGCAACGCTTTACCATCACGATGGGCGGGTTCGAGCGAGGCTCGTACACGCTGCCGCTGCATGGCACGCACAACCTGCAAAATGCACTGGCGGTGGCGCTTATTGCATTTAGTGAAGGATGCAACAGCCGTCAGGTGGCCCAGGGGCTGGCCTCGTTTTCGGGGGTGGCGCGGCGCCAAGAAGTGCTGGGTACAGCCCACGACATTACGGTGATCGATGACTTTGCGCATCACCCCACGGCTGTGCAGCTCACCCTCGAAGGGCTGCGCACGGCCTACCCGGAGCGCCGCCTGGTGGTCGCGTTTGAGCCGCGCTCGAATACCAGCCGCCGGACCCGGTTCGAAGACGCCTACAGCACCGCGTTCGATGCCGCCGATGTGGTGGTACTCAGCACGCCTCCGTTTCGGCATAACGACCGCGAAGACAACCGCCTCGATGTAGAGACCGTAGCCGATGCAATCCGCGCGCGTGGACCCACGGTAACCGTTGGGGCGGACCCCGACGATACGCTGCACCACCTGAAGCGCCTGCTTACTCCCGGCGATGTGGCCATTACCATGAGCAACGGGGCCTTTGGCCGCGTACCCGCCCGCCTGTTCGACACGCTTTCTGACCTTGACGCTTAACCCTTTATGTCTGACTCGGAATCCAACGACGCTCCCTCGCCGCTTTCGCTCATCGACGTGTTGTTGATGGGCTTTGGCCTGTTTCTGTGTTGGATGGCGTGGCAAAGCTTCCAAATGGGCGATACGCTCGGCGCTGCCGCTGATCTGATGCTTGGGCTGGCTGGCGTGCTGCTGGGCGCGCGCAACCCGTTGCAACACAGCCTACAGCGCCGACTCCCCCTGCTGAACACCGCAGCCATCATCGCAGTGGTTGCCGGAGTTGGCCTCTTCATCGCTACGTTTTTTCAGTAGGATGTGCAGAATAAGCCATGGCTGACGACGATCCGTTTCTTGCTACCACCGATGCATTGGGGCGGCCCATTGAACTCAATACGCGTCCCACACGCATCGTGTCGCTCGTACCCAGTTTAACGGACCTATTGCACGGACTGGGGCTGGACCGTGAGGTGGT
>CAZZCI010000514.1:0-1516 GCA_964653015.1 uncultured Rhodothermales bacterium | reverse complement strand
ACGCATCCACAATACGCAGCAGATCAGCAAACACGCCTGCGGCGGTCACATCCGGCCCGGCGCCAGGGCCTTGCACGATGAGCGGATTCTCGTTGTACCGTTCGGTGCGAAATTGTACGATGTTGTCGGTGCGGTGGATGCGCGCAAACGCGTGTTCATCGTCGTAGCGCCCCAGACGCACCGATGCTTCACCGGTGTGATCGACCGATCCCACAAAGCGCAGCACCTGTCCGGCCGCGCGGGCCTCGCGCAGAATGTTCGTCATCGCCTCGTCGTGCTCGGGCAGGCCCGCCATAAACGCATCCACTGAGCCATCGGTGAGTGCATCGGGCACCAGGCTCTCCACGGCGACATCGTCGAGCGTGATGTTGAGCCCCATCTCGCGTCCGAGAATGACCACCTTGCGAGCCACGTCCATGCCCGACAGGTCGTCGCGCGGATCGGGCTCGGTGAAGCCGTTGGCCTTCGCTTCGCGCAGAATATCGGAGAACGCGCGCTCGCCGTCAAATGCGTTGAAGAGGTACGACAGCGTGCCCGACAGAATCCCTTCAATGCGCAGCACGCGGTCGCCGGTCTCGATCAGATTGTTCAACGTCTGAATGATGGGCAGTCCGGCTCCTACCGTCGTTTCGTACAGGTATCGGGCGGATGCGGAACGCCGTGCTCGTTGCAACGCCTCGTACGCCTCCATGGGAGCAGTGCTTGCCTTCTTGTTGGGTGTCACCACGTGGATGCCCCGTTCCAGCCAGCGGGTATAGCGCGCCGCCACGGCTGGGCTCGACGTGCAGTCGATGAGTACCGCGTGTGGGTGGTACTCGGTCTGGATGTGATCGGCAAACGCGTCTAGGTCGCTCGGCGTTGTGGCCTCACGCAGGGTCGCCTTCCACGTCGAAAGGTCGATGCGCTTCTCGTCCAGTGCCATATAGCTGCTGTTGGCAATACCGCGCACGCGGATGTCGATGCGATGCTCGGTGCGCAACCGCTCGGCCTCTGCCATAACCTGTTCCAAGAACGCGCCCCCCACGTTGCCCGGCCCAATGATGCCCACGGAAAGCGTGTGGTTCGAGAGATAAAATCCGGCATGAGCAGCCCGCAGCGCTTTGGTGGCGTCGTGTCCATCCACTACGGCGGTGATGTTACGCTCTGAGGAGCCCTGTGCCATGGCCCGTACGTTCACGCCCGCCTGTCCGAGGGCACCGAAGAACGTAGCGGCAATGCCCGGCGTGCCCGCCATGTTGTCGCCCACCACAGCCAGCACGCTGCAATCGGGCGTCACCTCAACCGGCTTCAGGTGCCCTTGGTCGATTTCGGCGTAGAAGGCATTGCGGGCGGCGGTGCGTGCAGCCTCGGCCTGTGCGTTTGGTACAGCAAAGCAGATGGAATGCTCGGAGCTACCCTGTGAAATGACCATCACCGACACATCCGCCTCTTCCAGCGCGCTGAACAGGCGACGGGCGATGCCCGGTACGCCCATCATGCCCGAGCCCTCCAGATTGATCAGCGCCAGATCGTTGAT
>CAZZCI010000513.1:0-1516 GCA_964653015.1 uncultured Rhodothermales bacterium | reverse complement strand
TCATTTGCACGATGTTCGCGCTCGCTAGACTAAACAGGGCTTTGGTCTACATGGCATGACTTTTCCATGTGGTGTGGGTGCTTGTAGGAGTTATTACATGCGGTTCATCACATCCGTGAAAACCACCGGGTACGTTGCACCGTAATGATGGCGTTACACTCCAACGCGTCCCCACGAACCGGCTCTATTGGTTGAATGGTTTCTCGTCTATGCTATGGCCTGCTTTTGTGTGTGCTCGGAAGCGCAAGCCTTTCGGTGCAAACCGTCGCTCAATCCGTTGAGGCCGATCGGCCCAGCCTATCGGAACGGGCGGCGAGCCTCACACAGTCTACGCTGCAAGTAGAAGCCGGCGTGGCCTATGCCGAAGGAACGCTCTCCACCTTTGAGTTTGGGCAACTGCTCGTGCGTTACGGCTTTGCTGACGGCCTGGAACTGCGCGCCGGAATTAATTCGCTGGCCCTAACCGAATCGGCAGGCGAAGATGGATACACAGGCACTAACGTCGGAGTGAAAGTTGGCTTGCTCTGCAGCACCAATCCCAGTTGCCCCTTTCGGCTGAGCATGCTGGCGGACGCTGCATTGCCGACCGGTACCGGTTCGTTCGAGGCGCCCGACAACCGGGTGCGTCAGACGCTTTTGCTCGCTGCCGAAAGCATGCTTGGAAGCGGCCTCGCGCTGGACACAAATGCCGGGGTCCGTTTCTTTTACACCGATACCACCCAGGAAGAATGGACGCTCACCAGCGCACTGCGGCTATCACTCACGCCGGGGGTGGAGCCGTATGTTGGATACGCGGGCTTTTTCCCCGACGGAGATACCCGCAATTACGTGGAAACAGGCTTGCTCTTTCAGTCGAGCCAGACGCTGCAGTTTGACCTGAATGCCGGGCTGCGTGTCGATGAAGACGCAAACGAAGGATTCGTGGGAGGCGGCGTCACGTTCCAGTTGTAGATACGTACGCGGCTCCTATTTACACACACCCCCTTTCGAACGGCGACCGCATACCATGCCCCGCTCTTTTTTAGATGGATCCACACAGCTGGTGCTCTTAATAGGAGACCCGGTGGCTCATTCGCTCTCACCGCGAATCCACAATACGGCCTTTGCTACGCAGCAGATTAATGCCGTGTACGCAGCCTCGCAGGTTGGAGCCGATCATTTATCGGATGCGGTCGATGGGTTGCGGGCGTTACGGGTGCTGGGCGCCAACGTAACCATTCCGCATAAAGAGACCATCGCGCCGCTGCTCGATACGCTAACCGATCGAGCCCGCGCTGTAGGCGCTGTCAACACCATTGTGTCTGGCACCAACGAAGCGGGCGAACTGCGCCTGCATGGCGACAATACCGATGTGGCGGGCTTTCTAGCGCCCCTGCATGAGGTGGGCGGACTGAACCAAGCGCCCATAACGATTTTAGGCGCGGGCGGTGCTGCGCGGGCCGTGGCGTATGGACTCGGAACGGCCTATGCGCCAGCGCGCCTCACGGTGGCAGCCCGGCGGCCCGAGCAGGCCCAG
>CAZZCI010000512.1:0-1524 GCA_964653015.1 uncultured Rhodothermales bacterium | reverse complement strand
AGGCGATCTGCTTGACTTTGTACCCGCTCCAACCGGACCTGCCCTGGCCGACTCGGTTTACGAACGGCGTCCATATCCAACTATTGCCGAAAACCTGGCGGAGCATCCAGGGAGCTTTTTGTACCATCTGGGGCCGGAAGGATGGCCGCACGGATGGAGCCCATACGGACTGTCGCCGCTCAACACCGAACTCTGGATTGATGATCGGCGCTACACCGACCCCCTCACGCAGCAGCCGCGTCACGACCTGCTTGCACCGCTTCTCACCACGCGCCCCCATCACGGTCTGCACGGCCAGCAAGCCCCTGTGGCGTTGCATCAGCACTGGCGCTCATTCACAGAAACGCGGCCGCTCACCGAGTTGCGCTACCGACGGGGAGGTGGCGATCTGCAAGCCGTAGAAGTAGCCCACACGCAGGGCCACGATGTGACGGTGCTTGGTCGTCCGGCACGCATCCATGCTACGTTTGGATACGGCGGTCGCTCTACCGTTGACACGTACAGCAGCTCCGAAATTGACATTGAACGCCAGGTGTTGCTTCGCGTGCGGTATCAGCAGCCGCGATGGGCCGTTGAGCTTTCCAACTACTCGGTGCGCCATCGTATGGCCACGCACGGCGGCGTAGAGCCCGTAACCCCCGATGTACCCGCAACGCTGTTTGCGCCCGGCGTGGCCTCAGTGCGCAATGCCGGGCAACGCCAAACGATTCGCAACGACCTTACAATGCGCCTGCAGGGACAGTGGAGCCGCAATCAGCCGCCGCTCCGTCTTACCGGCGGATGGACGTCGAATACGTTCGATTATACCGAGGCCGACAAAACGACGTTCTTTTCGGATGTGTGGACAGCCACCCTCCGCCAGTCCATTACGTGGCAGGGGCATCACCTGCAGGGCACAGCCTACGTTGAAGAGCGCACGGCCACCCTGCGCGACACTGCCGACACAGCCCAGCCCACTATTACACACCGGCGCATTGGTCTGCGCGATTCGGTGACCGTGGGCAAAACATCGCTGGATGCACGGGCCCAGTTACAGCAGGTGAACACCCTGACGCCGTCGCCGACTGGGGCGCTGCACGTAACGCGTCCCCTCGGTCCGATCGCTCTGCATGCGCATGCGTCGTCCACCGTACGGCTGCCGTCGCGTCTTGAACGCGATGGGTTCTTGGACTTTGTGACTCCGATAGAGGAGGCTGTACGCTCGCGCACGAACCATCTGCGTATGGGGGCTGAAGCTGAAGCCGGAGTGTGGCAGGCACGTATCGAGGGATTTGCAAATCAACTCGTTGATGCTGTGGAATGGGAGCGCGGCAGCAATGCGTCTGAAAGTCAGGCTGTAGTTATTCCCGGCGCGCTAAACATGGTGGGGGGCACCGCCGAACTCCGTTGGCGCTATGCCTCTGAACGCGGACTATACGCGCTGGCGCAGGCCACCACGGTTGAGGTGCTCAACAGCACAGCGTCGCAGCAACACTTCAAGTATGCCGAAAGCCTGCCACAGTTTTTTGGGCGCGGACGCATAGG
>CAZZCI010000511.1:0-1549 GCA_964653015.1 uncultured Rhodothermales bacterium | reverse complement strand
CTGCTGCTCATGCTGAATTACATCTGGGCCGGGTTGATTATTATCAGCCTGGTGTTTGCCGTCTCCACCGATGTCCACGAACTGTCTACCGATCGCTATCGCAATGCCGAGGCGTTTGAGGTCACCCTCACCTTTCCCGAGGTATACGATGCCGATGCTCGTCGCCAGGCGGTAACGGTACATATCGACACCACGGCGTTTGCCACGTTTTATCCTGAGGCCGATACACCAGAGCCTCGCTACGAAGGACAATTCGTGCAGACGCAAGACGGCAATCAGGTGGTGTTCGGAAGCGGCATGGCCCTCCCGCAGCCGTGGCAGGACATGCGCGACTTCTATGGCGACGACACCAGCGATCCGATTCGCGCTGAAGCCCGTCTGTCTGATGCCCCGACCGCAGCAATGGCGGGGACGCTGACCTTCGAGCCCGTGCATTTCCGTAAGCTGAACGATATTGCCGGAGCCGCACTTGACTTTGCGGAAACAGCCGCCTCACTGGCTCTTGGACTTATTGGCGTGCTCGCCCTTATGCTCGGCCTGCTTAAAATTGGCGAAAAGGGCGGACTCATTCACACACTTACTCGCTTCGTGCAGCCCGTATTGCGTCCGCTCTTTCCCGATCTTCCCAAAGATCATCCGGCGCTGGGCACCATCTCACTCAACATGCTTGCCAACATGTTTGGGCTAGGCAATGCCGCTACGCCGCTTGGCATCAAAGCCATGGAGCAACTCCAGGAGGAGAACCCCGAGAAAGAAACCGCCACCAACTCCATGGTTATGCTCCTGGCTCTCAACACATCAAGCGTGCAACTGGTGCCCCCCGTATTGCTCGTGGCTATCATGGGGCTTCAGGTCAATGAACTGGTGTTCTCCATTACCATTGCAACGGCGCTTACCACCGTTGCTGGCATTGCTGGAGCTATTTTCTTCAGTCGCATGAAGCGGTTTTCGGATACTGATCCGATGAAGAACGCTTCGTAACACGGCCTGCTTTCCTACCTCTTTTTCTTCCGTCTCCACCTATTACTTCTATGCTTGAGCTGATTCGTACCACCGTTAGCATTCTCTCCTATTTTGTGCTTCCTGCCATTCTGGTAGGCTTTCCCTTGTATGGGCTCATCAAAGGCGTGCGCGTCTACGAGGTCTTTGTGGAAGGCGCCAAAGAAGGCTTCGAGATCGCTGTGATGATTATTCCATATTTGGTGGCTATCCTGTTTGCCATCGGCATGTTTCGGGCCTCTGGAGCCATGGACTTTTTCGTAGATCTGCTGGATCCAGTTCTTGCCATCGTGGGCATACCAGCCGATGTGGTGCCTATGGCGATTATGCGCCCCCTTACCGGGTCGGGCTCGGCGGCTTTGGTGGCTGACATGGTCGAGCAGTTTGGAGAGGATGCCCTGATTGTGAAGATGGTCGCCACCATGTTTGGATCCACCGAAACCACGTTTTACGTGATTGCTGTGTACTTTGGCGCGGTGAACGTACGCCGCACGCGCCACGCCGTACCGGCCGGCCTCTTTGCCGATGGCGTCGGCGTGGTGGCCTCGGT
>CAZZCI010000510.1:0-1557 GCA_964653015.1 uncultured Rhodothermales bacterium | reverse complement strand
CCCTGCCAAGTCCAAAGAGCTCCTGTAAAACAAGGCACGTTACGTTGTGCGCTGTACGGGGTCTATCAGATACGCGGTCCTTTTCCACGGATAGCCGTCGTATCATGGCCTCGTCTTCGCCCACCGCTCAGGTATACCTTCTCAACGGATCCGATGCAGCGGTTACCCTTCGCGAACCCGCCGAGACGCTCGCTGAGCGGGTGCCCGAAGCCTTTATCCAGGATCTGTGGGCACAGCAGCAGTTTGATGCCGACGCCTGCACCACCACAACCGGCGAGCCGCTGCATGTGCTTGATCCCGGAACCCTCAACACCGACGCCGGCCCCGACTTCCGGGACGCGCATCTGCGCATCGGCACCATGGAATGGCATGGAGATGTGGAGATCCACAACCAATCGCACACGTGGATTGCCCACGACCACCCCGCCGACACGCGCTACAATAGCGTGGTCTTGCACGTGGTGCTGGCCGCCGATATGTGGACCGGACGCCTCACCCGCTCCGATGGCTCGCCCCTGCCCGAACTGGTGCTAGGCCCCGTGCTCACCGTCCCCCTTCGAAAGGCCCTGCACGAGTTCCTTACACGAGAAGATAGCCCCCTGCTGTGCGCTACGCAATGGGCCAACGTACCCGCCTCCACGCGATCCCGCTGGATTCGGCGGCTGGGGCGCTCTCGCTTGCAGTCCAAAGCCGATGCACTGACCGAGCCAACGGCTCAAGTGCTTTTCGAGCGGCTCTGCGCGGCTATGGGATATGCCAAGAACGCCGACCCGATGACCACGCTGGCGCAGCGGTGTCCGCTCTCGTTCCTGCAAACGCTGCCCGACATCCAGACGATCGAAGCTGCGCTGTTTGGATGGGCCGGACTGCTGCCCACTCCCAATGCGTTGGTTGATGCCGATCGCGACACAGCGGACTATGTGATGCGCCTGCGCGATCGATTCCGGCGGCTGCGCACGTCTCATTCTGCCGAGCCGCTCCCCCGCGAGCAGTGGACGTACTTCCGGCTGCGCCCAAACAACTTTCCATCGCTGCGTCTTGCACAAATCGCCCAGTGGCTAGCCCCCAATGGCGGCCTGCGAACGGCTCCTTTAGCGTCGGTTCAAGATGCGCTGCACGAAGACAACCCACGAGCGGCGCTACACACGTTCTTAGCCAGCGAGCCCGGACCGTTTTGGCAGACGCACCGCCGCCTGGACCGGGTTAGCAAATCTTATCGTCCCGCCCTGGGTACGCGCCGACGCGACACGCTCATTCTGAACGCCATCGTGCCGCTCCTCCTGCGTCATCCCGATGCCGCCACCGATGCGGTATGGCCGCTGATCGAAGACCTGCCGGTTGCCTCCGACCGCATCACTCGCATATTTAACGACCTGGGCTCGCCTCCCGACACCGCCCTTGCGGCCCAGGGCATGCACCAGCTGTACCGGCAATACTGCACGCAGGGACGCTGTTTGCAATGTGCCATTGGCGATGCCGTCCTCACCGGCAATTCGTAGCAGATGCATCGCGCCCTTTCTATATTTTTGAGGCGCACTCTGTTGCCCGATTTTCCTT
>CAZZCI010000509.1:0-1560 GCA_964653015.1 uncultured Rhodothermales bacterium | reverse complement strand
GGCTGGATACGACCGCCGTGCCTGATCTGGTACCCGTCGCGACGGACGACCCGCTTTTCCTGGGCGCACTCGGACTCAGCCTCGGGGCCAGCGTGGGCGCCTGGGTCGAGCTTATCCTGCTGAGGCGTGCCCTGCGCACACATCTGCCCACGCTTTCGCTTGTGGATGGGCGCACCATGGCGATGCTCACCGGACTCGCGATCGCGGCGGCGCTTCCGGCGCTTGGCGTGTGGGTGCTCCTCGCCGGCGCATCCATCTGGGTCGTTGCTCCCCTCGTAGGGGGCACGTATATCGTGGTGTACCTGGGCAGCGCATGGCTCTTAAACCGCCCGGAACTGATGGCGTGGGTCGACCGGTTTGTGGGGTGATGTGCGAAGGGCTGTTTGGGAGACGCAGCGGTGGAGACGCAGTGGCGCTGCGTCTCTACGTCAACAAATACGTTAACTTTTGAATCTGAATTGCATTTTTATGTCTGATGCGTTGCTGGTAACGGGTGGATGTGGCTTTATCGGGTCGGCATTGGTGCGCCACCTGCTCGATGCCACCGACCACCGCATCGTCACGGTGGATGCCCTCACATACGCAGGCGACCCGCGCAATCTGGGTCCGGCCCGCTCGCATCCGCGACACACGCTCGTCGAATCCGACATCGCCGACACCGAGGCGATGCACGCGGTGTTCGAAGCGCACCAGCCTGCAGGGGTGCTCCACCTGGCCGCTGAATCGCACGTGGATCGCTCGATCGACGGACCCGCTCCGTTCGTTACGACCAACGTGCAGGGCACGGTAAGCCTGCTCGAAGCCGCCCTTGCGCACTACGAGTCGCTCGATACCGAGGCACAGGCACGCTTCCGGTTCGTGCATATCTCGACCGACGAGGTGTTCGGGCAGCTGGGCGATGCAGGGCGCTTCCAGCCCGATTCGCCCTACGCACCGCGCTCGCCCTACGCCGCCAGCAAAGCCGCCTCCGACCACTTCGTGCGTGCCTGGCACCACACCTACGGACTGCCCACGCTCATCACCAATGGCTCCAACACCTACGGTCCGCGACAGTACCCCGAGAAGCTGATTCCGGTGGTGTTGCGCAGCGCGCTGAACGGCGATCCCATCCCCGTCTACGGCGATGGCAGCAACGTGCGCGACTGGATCTACGTGGACGATCACGCCCGCGCCCTGCATCGGGCCTACACCCACGGCACGCCCGGCGAAACGTACCTGGTGGGCGGCGGACGCGAACTGCGCAACATCGAACTGGTGCACATGCTCTGCGGCCTGTTGGATGCGGAACGTCCGCGCTCAAGTGACGGCTCGTATGCCGATCTCATCACCTTCGTCGACGACCGGGCCGGACACGACTATCGCTATGCGCTTGACGCCTCTGCCACCCGCGACGCCCTCGACTGGCAGCCCACCACCAATTTCCACACGGGACTGCAAGAGACGGTGCAGTGGTACATCGACCACCCCGAACGGTTGGAGCCCGAGACGCACCCTGCGTAGCAACGCCCCCATTTCACATCCCCTCTGAATCCAACAACCGACCGATACGCCGCCCCCGGC
>CAZZCI010000508.1:0-1563 GCA_964653015.1 uncultured Rhodothermales bacterium | reverse complement strand
CGGAATGCTTTTGGTGCGTATGATGTGTACCCTAACACCATGCGCCCGCACATCCTTCTGCACCCACTTGCTTTCCTGCCCCGTGACCGACAGCACCCTCCTCGCCGTCGACGACAAGCGCGATGTGCTTACCGCGCTGCGCCTGCTGCTGAAAGACCATGTGGGCACTGTGCACACCGCGTGCGACCCGTCGGCGCTGCCGGCGTTGCTGCGCGACAACACGTACGATGTGGTGCTGCTCGACATGAACTTCCGCCAGGATGCCTCCAGCGGGCGCGAGGGTTTTGCCTGGCTCAACCGCATCCAGCAGATCGACCCCGAGGCTGCCGTCATCATGATCACAGCCTACGGCGATGTCGAAAAAGCCGTCCGCTCCATGAAAATGGGCGCGGCGGACTTCATCGTGAAGCCGTGGAACGATGCCGACCTCGTGGCCTCGGTGCGTGCGGCGATCAAGCTACGACGCACCCGGGCGGATGCGAGCGCCTCGGATGCCGATAACAATCTCGCTTCCGACACCAGAACGGCACTGCCCGAACAGCGCTTTGACGACATCATCGGACAGAGCGCCCCAATGCAGCAGGTCTTTCGCACCATCGAAAAGGTGGCGGGCACCGACGCCAGCGTGCTGATTCGCGGCGAGAACGGCACGGGCAAAGAACTGGTGGCCCGCGCCTTGCACCGCCGGTCGGATCGTGCCAACGCACCGTTTGTCACCGCCGACCTGGGCGCCCTCAGCGAGTCGCTCTTTGAGAGCGAGCTGTTCGGACACGCAAAAGGGGCCTTCACCGGGGCCGAGGCCGACCGAGCCGGGCGCTTTGAGGCGGCGCATGGCGGCACGCTCTTTCTCGACGAGATCGGCAACATCCCGCCGCCCCTGCAGGCCAAACTCCTGACTGTGTTGCAGCGTCGCGAGGTGACGCGTGTCGGCGACACCACACCACGGCCCATCGACATTCGGCTGCTGTCCGCCACGAATCAGCCGGTGTACGAGATGGTGGATGCGGGCGACTTCCGGCAGGATCTGCTCTACCGCATCAACACGGTCGAGATCGAATGTCCGCCGCTGCGTGATCGTGGCGCAGACATCTTGGTGCTGGCCGAGCACTTTCGAGCGACCTTCGCGTCGAAGTACGATGCGCATGTAATGGCTATCCACCCTGACGCCGAGCAGAAACTCCGCGCCTACCACTGGCCTGGAAACGTACGCGAGCTGCGTCACACGATCGAGCGCGCCGTGATCATGAGCGAGGGCGACCGCCTCACCCCCGATGACCTGACGTTCTCCGCTCCGATGAAAGCGCCCAACGATGATCTCTCCGCGGACACCTTGAACCTCGACGCGATCGAACAGGCAGCGGTGCGCAAAGCACTAAGCAAACACGGCGGCAACATCAGTCGCGCTGCTCAGGAGCTTGGCATCTCCCGTAAAGCGCTCTACCGCCGCATCGAAAAATACGGGTTGTGAGCGCCTTCGCTACCATCCCTCACAGATGATAAATGTCTACTTACTCCACGCGATACGGTGTGACCTCCTCACGGACGCGTTCGAGACGGTCTTCG
>CAZZCI010000507.1:0-1564 GCA_964653015.1 uncultured Rhodothermales bacterium | reverse complement strand
GCCTCGGCGCCGCTATTGCGCACCGCGAAGCGCTCGCCGGCCTGTCCGCGACAGAGCAGCCGCCCGCTCGTGGCCCCGTAGAGCGCCACGTTACCGGCCACAGTCGCGTCCTCGGGCTGGTAGCCCGCATCTTCAGGTGGACGCAGCACGATGCGGGCACCGGAAAGCCCCTTGCCCAGGTAGTCGTTGGCGATGCCCCGCACATCGAACGTGATGCCCTGCATCCCAAACGCCGCAAAGCTCTGTCCGACCGTGCCGGTACAGCGAAGCATGATGGTATCATCGGGCAGGCCGTCGGAGCCGTGGTTCTGCACTACTGCGCGGCTGAGGAGCGTGCCGACCGTACGGTTGCGGTTGGAGATGTCGACGTTGAGCGTGACCGGCGTTCCGTTGTTGAGGGCGGGCGCGGCCTGTTCGATGAGCGTGTGGTCGAGCGCATCGTCGAGACCGTGGTCCTGCGCGGTAGCTGCGGCATCCTCGCGTAGGGCTGCGGGCACATGCACCTGCGTGAGCAGCGATCCCACCTCCAGTCCGCGCCTGCGCGCCTCGGGATGCGGCAGCAGCCGGTCGGTGCGTCCCACAAGCTCATCGAAGGTACGCACGCCCAGCCGCGCCATGTGTGCACGAACTTCCTCGGCAATCAGGTAGAAGTAGTTGATGACCTGCTCGGGCGTGCCGTTGAACTTCTCGCGCAGCTCGGGGTCTTGCGTCGCGATGCCCACCGGACACGTGTTCAGGTGGCACTTGCGCATCATGATGCAGCCCAGCGAGATGAGCGGGGCGGTGGAGAACCCAAACTCTTGCGCACCCAGCAGCGCCCCAACCACCACATCACGACCCGTGCGCAGTCCGCCATCGGTTTCGAGGCTCACGCGGTTGCGCAGGCCCTGTTTTGTAAGCATCTGATGCGCATCCGCCAGCCCCATTTCCCAGGGCAGTCCCGCGTGCATGATCGACGTCTGCGGCGAGGCGCCCGTACCGCCGCTGTGTCCGCTAATGAGGATGTGATCGGCCTTGGCTTTGGCGACGCCCGCCGCCACGGTGCCCACCCCCGCCTCGCTGACCAGCTTCACGCTGATACGCGCTTCGGGATTGGCGTTCTTGAGGTCGTAGATCAGCTGGGCCAGGTCTTCAATCGAATAGATGTCGTGATGCGGAGGCGGCGAGATCAGTGGCACGCCCGGCGTTGAAAAGCGCACCTCTGCAATCCACGGATAGACCTTCTCGCCCGGCAGCTGGCCGCCTTCGCCCGGCTTGGCGCCCTGTGCCATCTTGATCTGGATCTCGTCGGCGCTCGTCAGATACGGCAGCGTTACGCCAAACCGCCCCGAGGCTACTTGCTTGATGGCACTGCGGGCGGGGTGGTCGTCGGGATACCGCTCGGGATGCTCGCCCCCCTCGCCGGTGTTGCTGCGCCCGTTCATGCGGTTCATCGCCTCGGCCAGCGTACGGTGCGTTTCATCCCCAATGGAGCCGTACGACATGGCGCCGGTCTTGAAGCGCTGCACAATGGACGTCCACGGCTCCACCTCGTCGATGGGACACGCACTGCCGTTGGCGTCTA
>CAZZCI010000506.1:0-1564 GCA_964653015.1 uncultured Rhodothermales bacterium | reverse complement strand
GCCTCGGCGCCGCTATTGCGCACCGCGAAGCGCTCGCCGGCCTGTCCGCGACAGAACAGGGTACCGCTCGTGGCCCCGTAGAGCGCCACGTTGCCAGCCACAGTCGCGTCCTCAGGCTGGTAGCCTGCATCTTCAGGTGGACGCAGCACGATGCGGGCGCCGGAAAGCCCCTTGCCCAGGTAGTCGTTGGCGATACCGCGCACATCAAAGGTGATGCCACGCATCCCAAACGCTGCAAAACTTTGTCCGGCCGTGCCGGTGCAGCGGAGGATGATGGTATCATCGGGCAGGCCGTCCGAGCCGTGGTTCTGCATTACGGCGCGGCTAAGCAGCGTGCCGACCGTACGGTTACGGTTGGAGATGTCTACATTGAGCGTGACCGGCGTTCCGTTGTTGAGGGCGGGCGCGGCCTGTTCGATGAGCGTGTGGTCGAGCGCATCGTCGAGACCGTGGTCCTGCGCGGTGGCGGCAGCGTCCTCACGCAGCGCTGCGGGGACATGCACCTGCGTGAGCAGCGAGCCCAGCTCCAGGCCGCGCCGACGGGCTTCGGGATGCGGCAGCAGCCGGTCGGTGCGTCCCACCAGTTCGTCGAAGGTGCGCACGCCCAGCCGGGCCATGTGTGCACGAACTTCTTCGGAAATCAGGTAGAAGTAGTTGATGACCTGCTCGGGCGTGCCGTCGAACTTCTCGCGTAGCTCGGGGTCTTGCGTCGCGATGCCCACCGGACACGTGTTCAGGTGGCACTTGCGCATCATGATGCAGCCCAGCGAGATGAGCGGGGCGGTGGAGAACCCAAACTCTTGCGCACCCAGCAGCGCCCCAACCACCACATCACGACCCGTGCGCAGTCCGCCATCGGTTTCGAGGCTCACGCGGTTGCGCAGGCCCTGTTTTGTAAGCATCTGATGCGCATCCGCCAGCCCCATTTCCCAGGGCAGTCCCGCGTGCATGATCGACGTCTGCGGCGAGGCGCCCGTACCGCCGCTGTGTCCGCTAATGAGGATGTGATCGGCCTTGGCTTTGGCGACGCCCGCCGCCACGGTGCCCACCCCCGCCTCGCTGACCAGCTTCACGCTGATACGCGCTTCGGGATTGGCGTTCTTGAGGTCGTAGATCAGCTGGGCCAGGTCTTCAATCGAATAGATGTCGTGATGCGGAGGCGGCGAGATCAGTGGCACGCCCGGCGTTGAAAAGCGCACCTCCGCAATCCACGGGTACACCTTCTCGCCCGGCAGCTGGCCGCCTTCGCCCGGCTTCGCGCCCTGCGCCATCTTGATCTGGATCTCGTCCGCGCTCGTCAGATACGGCAGCGTCACCCCAAACCGTCCAGAGGCCACCTGCTTGATGGCACTGCGGGCGGGGTGGTTGTCCGGATACCGCTCGGGATGCTCGCCCCCCTCACCCGTGTTGCTGCGCCCATTCATGCGGTTCATCGCCTCGGCCAGCGTGCGATGCGTCTCATCCCCAATAGAGCCGTACGACATGGCCCCGGTCTTGAAGCGCTGCACAATGGACGTCCACGGCTCCACCTCGTCGATGGGACACGCACTGCCGTTGGCGTCTA
>CAZZCI010000505.1:0-1569 GCA_964653015.1 uncultured Rhodothermales bacterium | reverse complement strand
CCACAGGTCAACCAGCGGTGCGGTAGCGCGCGAGACCGAGTAGTGGGCGGTATCCGGCCAGTTTTCGGCGCGTCCGGCCCAGGCGAATAGATTGTCGAGGCCCAGCCGCCGGGCCATGCTACGCACCGCTCGCATCTTCTTCCCGACCGAGTCCACAGCGATCACCTCTACCTCTGGATATGCAATAGCCAGCGGAATAGCCGGAAGGCCGCCCCCGCTACCCCAGTCTACGATGCGCGCCCCTGCGGGGAAGTCACGTACCCGCAGCACCAGCGAGTGTAAAATGTGCCGCTCGGTGATGGTATCGATCGTATCGGGCGAGATGAGATTGATTTTGCTGTTGAAACTCCGTAGCAACTGTTCATACGACCGCAGTTGCTCGTGTTGCGCCTCAGTGAGCCCGTCGTACGGATCAAAGGTCTCGGTCGGCTCGATGACGTTATATGAAGGCGGGGGCATGGGTCATGAACGAAAGGAAAGTAAACAGGAGGAGCACATGGCCTACGATCCACAACGACACAACCGCCAGTCGATGCGGTTGCCCGATTACGATTACGCGCAACCCGGGGCGTATTTCGTGACGATTTGTACAAACCGTCATAAACGCCTTTTTGGTTATGTGGATGACCATGCGATGCATGTAAACCAAAACGGACGTGTTGTACGCGAGGAATGGCATCGAACGGCCGATATTCGGGATAATGTGTCGTTGGATGCATTTGTCGTGATGCCAAACCACATGCATGGTATCGTCCAAATCACATTCCGTAGGGGCACGGCGCGCCGTGCCCCTACCACGCGTGGTAATCGACAATTCGGAAAACCTGTGTCTGGCTCGCTACCTACCGTCATTCGTGCATTCAAATCGGCTGTGACCCGGCGTATCAATCGGGCCCGCAACACACCAGGGGCCACCGTATGGCAACGTGGGTATTACGACCATGTGGTACGCAACGAACACGACTTGGAGCGCATCCGCCGGTACATCGAAAACAACCCCGCCCAATGGCATCGCGACCGGAACCGGTAGGGATGTTACGCCTCCACCGCCACATCATCGGGGACGCCGTCGCCTGATGCGTTGAGGGTGCGCTCTTTGGGGAGCGGCTGTACGCCTTGCTGTTTCAGGAGGACCATCAACACCGAGATGTCGGAGGCGCGCACGCCACTCACGCGGGAGGCCTGGCCGAGATTGGTGGGCTCCACCTTGCTAAGCTTCTCGCGCGCCTCTTTCGAGATCGTATCCAGGGCGTGGTAGTCGAAATCATCCGGGATGGGCCAGCGCTCCTTCTCTTCCATCTCTTCCACCATCTGCCGCTGGCGATCGAGATAGCCTTCGTACTTCAGATTAATCTCCACGATACGCGGCGCGCTTAGCATCCCGGGCGCCTCGGTGACAAGCTCGTCCCACAGCCCCGCATGGCGAATCAGATCCTCCGTATCCACCTGTGGACGCTTGCAGATCTGGAGGATAGGCCCAGCCTGGTCAATGGGTGTAGTGCCCACGGATTCGAGGTAGTCGTTCACCTGTTCGGGCTGCACACTGTTGGATTCGAGCGCCTGGCGCGT
>CAZZCI010000504.1:0-1585 GCA_964653015.1 uncultured Rhodothermales bacterium | reverse complement strand
ACTACGATTGGGGCGAGGTAGACTCGGAGGCATCGTGATTGGTGCCGGGCTCCCAAAGCAGGGCATAGATGATTTCGACATAGCCTCCGACAAGCAAAAGAGGGCCAACGTACAATGAAAGAACCCCTTCAAGGGCACCTTCCATATACATTAGCGTAAATCCAAGAACGATGCAGGCAATCCCGGCCAGCAACAGCACGTAGTTGGTGCGCCGCAGTACAGGAGTTTGAGATCCGCGGCGACGTGAGGAGGATGTGCGGCGGCGAGAGCGCGTGGAGCGGCGAGCCATACGAAACGTTTGGCAATCCGAGTGAACAGCGAGTACATCGGCCCAACCTTTGCACCTGCTGTACAGTTCCACACAGCACGCTTGGCATGGTGCGTTGTGTCGGCTGGTCTTTTTTATTCGTCATTCTGTACGTTCATGTCATCTCGGGTTTTGATTCGACGCCTACTGGCTCTGTTCTTTTTGCTGGTAAGTCCACTAATTGCTGTACCGTTCGCCGCGGCCCAGTCGGCTTCCGAAGACGCAGAATCGCTACAACGCGACATCGATGCGCTCCTTTCGGATCGATGGTCTAGTCAGCCTGCGTTTTGGGGGGTACATGTGTTGGATGTGGAAAGCGGCGAATCGCTCTACAGCTACCAGGCCGATCATGCGTTTATTCCGGCCTCCAATCAGAAACTGTTCACGACCAGCGTTGCGCTTGACCAACTGGGCAGCTCGTATCGCTATGAAACCGAACTGCACTTCAACGGCACAACAGAAGGCGGTGTGATGCGTGGTGATCTTACGCTACGCGGTTCAGGCGACCCTACGTTTGGAAGTACTGAAGTCCGTCAGGCCGATCCGCTTAAGGCGTGGGCCGAGCAGTTGGCCGAGCAGGGGGTAGAGCGTATCGAAGGGCGTCTTATCGGTGATGGACGTCGCTTCGACGGGGTCAACTACCCTGATAGCTGGGACGTAGGCTATATCACACGGCAAGCCAGTCGCTATATTGGCACAGCGAGTGGGGCGCTTTCGTATGGCGATAATGTGGTGGCGCTACGCATCAACGCCACCCAACCGGGACAGCCCCCCACGATCCGCCCATACCCTACGGATGCGCTGCGTATCGAAAACAACGCTACGACGAGTAGCCGGTGGCGCGGGAACGCCCTTCAAATGGATCGCTCTTTTAACGCCAACGATCTTCGACTACACGGGTCCGTGGCGCGATCGTACAATGGCACAGTAAATGTACCCGTTACTGCACCCACCGATTTTACGACTCGGAGTTTTGAGCTTGCCCTTGAAGATGCCGGCATCGAACTTGATCTAACCCGCGTGCAAGCCGATACGCTTGACACGGTCCCCGATCGCGGCGATCTGCTTTTTGTAGCGTTGTCGCCGCCACTGCAAGACATCCTGTCGATCATCAACAAACGCTCCAACAACTTTTACGCCGAGCAAGTGATGCGCACCATCGGTTGGGGCGGTTCGATTCGAGGAGGCACCGAGCGCATCGAGCAGTTTGTTCGACGAGCTAACATTTCGGGGACGGTAGATGTGTACGACGGATCGGGCCTTTCGCGGCGTAACCTG
>CAZZCI010000503.1:0-1591 GCA_964653015.1 uncultured Rhodothermales bacterium | reverse complement strand
CGCCCGAACTGGGATCGCCCTGCGGATCCACCTGAAACAGCTCCGAGCGGCCTACGATGTCGAACTGCTCGGTTTCTTCGGTACCAAAGTAGGCAAGTTGGTGGCTAATGCGGAGCTGATCGGTGAGTTGGTTCGATAGACGCGTTCCCAGGAATTCGGTGGTATACCCATCCTGGCGCTGACCCTCATAATCGACCCAGAGTGCTTGCAGGTCGGTAGGGGCATCGGGATTGAGGCCGAGGATGCCGAAGTATGTTTGCTGGGTTTGCGGCTCTAATTCAAACGTGTGATCGGCGTAGAGCCCCAGCACATCCAGCTCGTGGCCCGGAGCAATGCGATAGGTGAACAAGCCTTGCACATCCGTAAAGGTAGGATCGTAATCGCCCTGCACATCTTGGGTGCCAAAGAAGCGTCCGGGCTGGGCATGACGGATGCCCACGTTCCAGCTAAGCCGATTGTCGAGGGCGGCGCCACGGGCGTGCGCGCTGGCATCGAGGAGTGAGATGTCGGCGCTTCCCCGGAGGGTTTCATCTTTGGGCGAATGGTATTGCACGTCGAGGGCGGACGACAGCTTGCCGCCATAGCGCGCCGGAAAGCCCCCAGTGTAAAACGTAAGGTCGGATGCCATATCGGGGTTCAGCAACCCGAGTCCTTCTTGTTCGCCCTGACGCGGACGAAACGGCATGAAGACTTCAAAGCCGTTTAGAAAGATCAGGTTTTCGTTGTAGCCGCCACCGCGCACCGAATATTGCTGCGAGAGCTCGGTGTTAGTAGCCACACCGGGCATGACTTTAAGCGCCCGAAAGCCATCTTTGAAGGGCGTGGGCATGTTTTGGATGTCCTCGGGACGGATGCGGTGCACGCCAATGTCTTCCGCAAACTCGTCGGCTTCGACAAGCACCTGCTCCATCTCCACCACATCGTCGGAGAGCGTTACGGTAAGCGTTGTGGACTCGTTGGCACGAATTTCAACCGAATCGACGTGGGCTTCGTATCCAATCGCGGAAAAACGGAGCCGATGGATCCCAGTGGGGAGCCGCAGACTGTAGGAGCCGTCGGATTGCGTAGCTGTTCCAAAGTTCGTTCCGTCTACAACAATGGTTGCTCCAGGAACGGGGGTTTCATCAGGCGTCGTTACGGTGCCTTCGAGGGTGCCCCAGTTTTGAGCAGGCAGGGTAGAGGTGCTAAAAAGTAGCCAACTGAGTACAAGAAGGCTCGTGTATATCCAACGATGCGACATAAGCGCGCGCATGTGCGGGGTGTTAGTACCGATGACAAGAGGCGTATCGTTGCGTCAGAGGCAAATAGTTCGTTGTGTAAAGGACAAGCTGTGTAGCGTAGCGTGCTCGGCCCCCTTCCCGTTGGTAATCAAGAGAAGCAAGGCATTTTTGATGGTGCACTTGGTCTCCTTCTAGCATGCGTTCGTGCAAAGGAGCCTGAGTCGGTTTATCCATGCAACGACGCGCGCAAAGGAGTAACTATTGGAGCGTCGCAGCCGATACAATAACGTTCTGTATCCAACTCTCGTCTGTACCACTCCCCCTTCTTCCGTAACACGTAACTACGGAACTGTTACATGAAACTGCAAGCG
>CAZZCI010000502.1:0-1609 GCA_964653015.1 uncultured Rhodothermales bacterium | reverse complement strand
GGTACGCTACCTAACGCGTTTAACCATGCCGAAAAGGGGCTTGTTGATGCCCACGTAATGTACAAACTCTTGGCGTAGAAACGGCCCCATTCGTAAGGCACGGTGTGAAACGGAGTAGCACAAACGTGATGAAAAGGCTGATTCATGCACAACCTGGGCTGCCCCGTTAGAACGAACCCCCTTCGCACTCCCCTCGTACGAATTCTACTGCACCAGCACTCTGCAAACAGACCCCATACGGCAATGGCTGGACACAATAAATGGTCGAAGATCAAACGGCAGAAGGCGAAAGAAGACAAGAAGAAGTCAAAGATCTGGGCGCGGCTCTCGCGCGAGATTTCGGTGGCGGCCCGCGAGGGCGGGGGCGACCCCGAGATGAACGCTACGCTTGCCAATGCTATTGAGCGCGCCGAGGCCGAGAACATGGCCAAAGACACGATTGAGCGGGCCATCAAGCGCGGGACGGGCGAGCTCGAAGGCCAGGACTACGAGCCGGCCAGTTACGAGGGCTATGCGCCGCACGGCGTGGCTGTGTTCATTGAGGCGATGACGGATAACACCAATCGCACCGTGGCCGACCTACGGCATCTCTTTAGCACGCACCAGGGCAATTTGGGGAAAGAGGGATCCGTGGGGTATCTCTTCGAGCAAAAAGGCGAGATCCGCGTCCCGGCTGATGCTGCTGATGAGCTGGCGCTTTTTGAGATCGTGGTGGAGGCGGGCGCCGAAGACCTGCGCACTGAAGACGATATGTACGTGGTAACGACTCCGGTCGAGACGTTCACAAACGTCGAAGACGCCCTCGAATCAGCTGACATTCCTGTCGACGACGCCGACCTGGTGCGCATCCCCGCGACCACCGTCTCGCTCGATGCCTCCGAGGCCGAACAGGTGCGCACGCTGGTCGAAAAAGTCGAAGACCACGACGACGTGGACGCCGTGTATACGACACTCGCCGACGACGGAGAAGCCCTCTCGCTACGCTCCGGCGAATAACCTTTGCTTACAGCACCACACGATGCTTTCCTATTCAGCATATACACCCGCATGATCATTCTTGGCATTGACCCTGGATCCAACGCTACGGGCTACGGGGTGGTAGAGGCCGATGGATCGACTGAGCGTGCACACGCAAAGGGGGTTGTCCGACTGAGCGGCGATACAGCTCACATCGACCGGCTCAAGCAGATCTACGACGAAGTGGCGGCCCTCATTGATGCGCATGCCCCCGAGGTGCTGGCCATCGAAATGCCCGTGTACGGAAAGAACCCGCAGTCGATGCTCAAGCTAGGGCGCGCCCAGGCCGCTGCAATGATGGCAGGGCTCAATAACGACCTGGATGTAGTGCAGTACACGCCCAAAGAGGTGAAGAAGTCGGTGACAGGCAACGGTAACGCCTCAAAACAGCAGGTGCGCTACATGATCCATGCGATTCTGGAGATAGACGGCGCCGCCACCGACATCGCGCTCGATGCCTCCGACGCGCTTGCCATTGCGCTCTGCCACACGAATCGCCGGTCGCACGGGGCCACCGAGCAGTATAGTGGCTGGGGCAGCTTTGTAGAGTCGAATCCCGACCGCGTGCAGTAGCACTCGTATAACGGAGTAG
>CAZZCI010000501.1:0-1613 GCA_964653015.1 uncultured Rhodothermales bacterium | reverse complement strand
CCATTGGTGATGTGGCGGTGATCTGGGCAAAAGACGAAGACGATGTAGTGCGCGGGTTTCTGGTGGAGTTAGATCGCGAAGGCGTACGCACGCCGCCGATTGATGACACCTGGTCGCTACGGGCTGCCGTTACGTCTGAGGTGATTCTCGACGATGTGCGGATTCCAGCAACCAACCGCCTGCCCGAGGCCAAAGGGCTTGGTGCTCCGTTATCGTGCCTTACGCAGGCGCGGTTTGGCATTGCGTGGGGCGTGGTGGGCGCCGCTCAGGCCTGCTTCGATGCGGCTCGCCAGCACGCCATGAACCGCACGCAGTTTGGCAAGCCCATCGGACAGTTTCAGTTGGTGCAGGAGCGGCTCGTTGAGATGGCACAGTCGATCACCGCTGCCCAACTCATGAACTGGCGTCTGGCCACGCTTAAAGACGAAGGCACCATGCGTCCGCAGCAAGTGTCGATGGCCAAGCGGCAAAACTGCGAAATGGCGTTGGAGGTGGCTCGCTCGGCCCGCCAGGTACTTGGCGGCGATGGCGTAACAAGCCGCTATCCGGTGATGCGCCACATGGCGAACTTAGAGTCGGTTATCACCTACGAGGGAACGCACGAAGTGCATACCCTGGTGGTTGGCCAAGACCTGACCGACCTGAACGCCTTTGCGTAATCGCTCTCTTTCAGCAATTTCTTTCGTTCCATGCTTTCCGACGACACCCTCGCAACGCTCGACAATTGTGCTGCGGACTGCGATGCCGCGCGCAGCGATCTCGAATCGACGCTCGCCCGCGCCGAACGCGCCGATACCGACGAGGTGCGGGCCGAGGCGCTCAAAGCTGCCGCGGATGCACTGCAAGACTGGCAAGACGCCCAGCAGCAATTTATGGACACCGTGGCCGCTTCCAACGTGTCGGATATTGCGATGGCAACGCTGCTTCTCAAAAACAAGACTGGCACCGATGCCATGAACGCCCGACGCGGGCTGCCGGGCGCATCCGTTGAAGGCACCGACCAACCGCTCGATTTGGACTTGAGCGGCATGCGGGGCAGTTTACTCATGGAGGCCGTGACGACCCACCTGGAGGCGTAACGCCGTGAGCGCCCCAATCGCTGGGGCCGTTTTACCTGTTTGGCCGGGTCGGACACAACCTCTGGATCGGGCATCCACCTCATGAAGAAGATGAAGCCGTACCCTCATGGCGATGTACCAGCGGCATGACCTACGGCCCCTCTGCGTCGCCACGAGAGACGAGATCATATCGTCTTGCAGTCATCCTGACGCCGCCAGGCGGAAGGATCTCAACGCCAGGCTTACGGGGGCGCCATGTCCGGTGCGTGCAGAGTGCACTTCGTGGACACTGAGCAGCAGGCCTCCCCGGCCACATAGCGCTGAGATGCTTCACTTCGTTCAGCATGACATGTATAGCCGGGGACCGCTTGCGTCCCCGGCGATCTTGCTCTTCTCCGATAGGGGTAGCGTTGTTTATGACCGGTTGGCCAATGAGAGATGGAGCAAGCAGGTCAGGATGAAGCCGTAAGGCGTGTATCCACCGAAAAGGGTACGGGGTCGCTGATGGAGAGCGTGGCGAAATCGGGATGCTGAATGTTCAGAAGCATATTGTGC
>CAZZCI010000500.1:0-1647 GCA_964653015.1 uncultured Rhodothermales bacterium | reverse complement strand
TCTTCGGCGTTGGGGTTGGGGTAATCGAGCGTGTAGTGGAGGCCCCGGCTTTCCCGTCGCATCCGTGCACTGCGTACAATGAGGTAGCAGGTGGTAATCATATTGCGCAACTCGCAGAGCCGTGTAGACACTTCCGCTTGCTGGTAGAAGGCCTCGGTTTCTTCGTACAACAGGTGGATGCGCCGGGCTGCCCGTTTCAGACGCACGTTGGAGCGTACAATGCCCACATAGTTGGACATCACGCGCTGCAGTTCGTCGCGGTTGTGGGCCATGAGCACTTCTTCACCGGGCGGCTCGGTGCCACTGTGGTCCCAGTCCGGAATCTGAACATCTGGCCAGGACGCGTTCACGGTCTTCCGGGTCACCTTCATCGCACGGTGTCCAAACACAAGCCCTTCAAGCAGCGAGTTGCTAGCCAGCCGATTGGCGCCGTGAAGTCCGGTACAGGCCACCTCTCCAATCGCATACAAATCGTGGATAGACGTACGCCCATGCAGATCCGTTTGCACGCCACCGCACATGTAGTGCGCCGCCGGTACAACCGGAATCGGCTCCTGCGTAATGTCGATGCCGTACTGTTGACACGTATTGGCAATCGTAGGAAAGTGCTCGCGGATGGCGTCGGCCGGTTTGTGCGAAATGTCGAGCCACACATGGTCGATGCCATGGCGCTTCATCTGATCGTCGATAGCCCGGGCCACAATATCGCGCGGAGCGAGTTCGGCTCGCTCGTCGTACTGTGGCATGAAGCGCTCCCCGTGCTGGTTAAACAAGCGTCCGCCTTCCCCGCGCACCGCTTCCGAAATCAAAAACGAGTCGGCGTCGGGGTGATATAACGAAGTAGGGTGGAACTGCACAAACTCCATGTTGGATACGCGAGCCTTGGCGCGATATGCCATGGCCACGCCATCGCCGGTGGCTACGGCAGGGTTGGTCGTGTGGCGATACACCTGTCCACATCCCCCTGCTGCCAGAATGGTGGCTCGGGCGCGCACTGTGTGCACCGTGCCCGTGTCGCGATTTAAGACGTAGGCGCCAAAGCAGTGCACATCCGGACGCATGCGGTTTACGTGCTGTCCCAGATGGTGCTCGGTGAGCAGGTCGATCGCGGTGTGGCGTGGATGCAGTTCGATGGATGGATGCGCCTGCACTTGCTTTAGCAGAGCGCGCTGCACCTCGGCTCCGGTGGCATCGTCGGCATGCACGATACGGTTGGCCGAGTGGCCG
Organism: uncultured Rhodothermales bacterium; assembly: GCA_964653015.1. Classification (GTDB taxonomy): domain Bacteria; phylum Bacteroidota; class Rhodothermia; order Rhodothermales; family Salinibacteraceae; genus Longimonas. The sequence continues at coordinate 420 of CAZZCI010000500.1, read as the reverse complement.
CCTTCGCGTCCCAGGTGGAGCGCATCGGAACCGTTCGTGCGCGTGAAATGCGCTCCCCACTCAATGAGCTCGCGGAGGCGCTCTGGCCCTTCGTTCACCACAACCGAGACCGTTTCCGGATCGCACAGTCCGGCCCCGGCATCGAGCGTGTCTTCGATATGCTGTTCGGGGCTGTCGGCCTCACCCACAACGGCAGCAATGCCCCCCTGTGCATACGAGGTGTTGGTTTCGGAAAGCTGGTCTTTCGTAATGACGGTAACGGATCCATACGCAGCCGCCTTAACCGCAAAGGTGAGCCCGGCTACGCCGCTGCCAATGACGAGGAAATCGGTACGAGAAGCAATCGACATAGAGCACAACAGGTCGATGGAAGGATGCGGATACAATGGTAACGGCTGGCATCCCGTTTCTTTCCTTCAC
>CAZZCI010000499.1:0-1649 GCA_964653015.1 uncultured Rhodothermales bacterium | reverse complement strand
CCGCTCATGGATGGCATGGACGTGGTTGGCGATCTGTTTGGCGATGGCAAGATGTTTCTGCCTCAGGTCGTGAAAAGCGCACGCGTCATGAAAAAAGCCGTAGCGCACCTGCGTCCGTATATCGAGGAAGAACAGGCCGCTGAAGACGCCCGCCGCGAGGCTGCTGGCGAAGCGCCCCGCGAAGACACCGACAACCCGAAGGTGCTCCTGGCTACCGTGAAGGGCGATGTGCACGACATCGGCAAGAACATTGTCGGCGTGGTGCTGCAATGCAACGGCTACGACGTGGTCGATCTGGGCGTGATGGTGCCGGCCCAGAAGATCCTCGCCAAAGCACGTGAGCACGATGTGGACATCATCGGGCTGAGCGGACTCATTACACCCTCACTCGATGAGATGGTGCATGTGGCCGAAGAGATGGAGCGAGAGGGATTCGACATTCCCCTCCTTATTGGCGGCGCCACCACCTCCGAAATCCACACCGCCGTAAAGATCGCCGAGCACTACAGCGGTCCGGTTGTGCACGTGCTGGATGCCTCACGCAGCGTGAACGTAACGGGGAATCTGGTGGCCGAGGACCTGCGCGATACGTTCTTGCGCGAGGTGGAGGAGCGCTACGAAACGCTCCGGGAACGCCACAAGCGCGGCGGACGGCGCAAGACGTATCTGTCTATTGAGGAGGCGCGCGCCAATCGTTTCACCAGCAACTGGAACGAGGTGCCCATTACCACGCCGAACAAGCTCGGCACCACCGTCTTCCCGAAGGTACCCATTGACACACTCCGCGAGTATATCGACTGGACGCCCTTCTTCATCGCGTGGGATGTCAGTGGCAAATATCCAGCGGTCTTTGATGATGAAGAGAAGGGAGAGGAGGCTCGCCAGCTGTACGAGGATGCCAATGCAATGCTCGACCGGCTTTCGCGGCGCCGCTCACTCACCTGCAACGGCATTATTGGACTGTATCCGGCCAACCGCGTGGGCGACGACATCGAAGTGTACACCGATGACACCCGCACGCAGGTAGCCACCGTGCTGCACTCGCTGCGCCAGCAAACCGAGAAGCGTGGTGATATGCCGAACCGGGCGCTGTCTGACTATGTAGCGCCCAAAGACAGCGGCATCGGCGATTACATCGGTGCGTTCGCCGTTACCGCCGGCCTCGGGCTGGAGCACATCATCGAGGACTTCAAGGCGGCGCAAGACGATTACAACGTCATCATGGCCCAGGCCCTGGCCGATCGGCTGGCCGAAGCGTTTGCCGAATACTTACACGAACAGGTACGCACCGACTACTGGGGTTATGCCCCCGACGAAGACCTGTCGAACGAAGAACTGATCCGCGAAAAATATCGAGGGATCCGTCCGGCGCCCGGCTATCCGGCATGTCCAGATCACACCGAGAAGCCGCTCATCTGGGATCTGATGGGCGTGGAGAAGCACACCAGCATTTCTCTCACCGAAAACCTAGCCATGTACCCGGGTGCCTCGGTGTGCGGCGTGTACTTTGCGCATCCGGAAGCCAGCTACTACAACGTCGGCACGTTCGAGCGCGATCAGATCGAGGACTACGCCTCTCGCAAGAACATGGGCGTCGCCGAAATCGAACAGTGGCTGGCCGATCGGCTGGCGTACGACCCGGCGGAGTA
>CAZZCI010000498.1:0-1664 GCA_964653015.1 uncultured Rhodothermales bacterium | reverse complement strand
TACAGCCCCGAGGTCATTCAAGCAGCGTACCGCATCGGCGACTCCGTAACAAATATCATCACGCCCATGATGAGCTATTTTGGGCTTATCCTGGCGTTTGCTGAGCGGTACGAGAAAAACATTGGCATCGGTACCGTAATTTCGGCCATGTTACCCTATAGCATCGCGTTCCTACTCGGCTGGATTGTTCTGTTCTACCTGTGGGTCTTCGGACTCGGCCTGCCTGTTGGCCCAGAAGCACCTACCTTCTACACACCGTAACCCCGACCTTGCTCACGCTGTAGTTGCACCATGTCTCACAACAATTCGCCAGACAAAACGCTGCTTGGGGCGCTCGGGCGCTTTGCCAATGCTATGCTGTTGCTGCTTTTTGGACTTGGCTATCTAAGTGTCTTTTTGCCTCCTGAGTGGTTCTGGTGGACGGGGTTACCAGCGTCTCTTCTGCCTTTTTTGGCTACTGGTGTGCTGATTGTCGCCCTCATTCATTTTACAACAGGCACCTGGGGCGCCTTCATCCTCCATATTGTCCTCGTCGGGCTGTTCGTTATGCGCGCCGGCGGGCTTCCTTTTGAAACGTTTGACGCGCCTCCGACCGACGAAGACCGGCCCATACTTACCGTCATGAGCTACAACTACACCCCTTTTGAGCGAGGGCAGGAGGTTAATGATCGACTTCGCAACACCCTGGGGGATTTAGCCACGACATATGAGCCCAACCTGATTGCCATGCAGAGTATACGGGTATTTCAGCAACGCGGCGAGACGAGATTTGTCGACCAACTCGATACACTAGCCACCATAGGGTACTATGCCGCCCCCGAACAGAACACTGCTCCCCACCTCGACACACGCGTTCCGCTACTTCGCAAGTCAGCGCCCGCAAGCCACCAAGAGCCGATTGTACTGGAGGCGCAGGAAGGCACCGATCGCCACATCATGCGCTCTGAACTGGAATGGGGAGGCGATACCATCGTTGTGTACAACGTGCACTTGCGCTCATTTGAACGCAGTCATGCCCTCGATCTGATACGAGCCGAGGAGTATGGAGCGGGCTTACTTGAGTTGCTCAGCATTTATCGGCGCGACGTACTCCACCGGGCCCGCGAAGCGCGCGAGTTGCGACGCCTGCTCGATGCCGAAACGAAGCCGCTCTTGGTCATTGGCGATCTGAACGCATCGCCGTTTAACTGGGAGTACCGCCACATCCGCGGCGCTCGCAATGATGCCGCCGCCCAACTCGGGGGCAACTGGATGTTTACATGGCACACCAAGTTCCCTGTGGCCCGCATCGATCACGTGATTACAAGCAAGCACTGGCAGCCCGTCTCGCTTCAAGTTGACTCAACCACAATCTCAGACCACTACCCGCTGATCATGGAGTTGCAACGGAGCGAGTAGAATATCACGGGGACGGTTGGACGTGTGGACGCGTGGACGTGTGGAGGTGTGGACGTGTATGTTGCCCACCCATCCTTCCACCCTTACACCCTTCCATCCTTACACCCTTACACCCTTCCGCACCTGATTCACTAGAGCGCCTCCAGAGCAGCTTCGGGTGTCATGGACGGGTTCTGGTAGTTGATGTCCAGCGCGGTCGTGACCCACTCATAAAGATCGGTGTTGTCGACAAGACCAATCTGCAATGCGTCCGCTCCGGCGCCGTA
>CAZZCI010000497.1:0-1678 GCA_964653015.1 uncultured Rhodothermales bacterium | reverse complement strand
CATCACGCTTACCTATCGCCTGGAAGTGCAGGAGTAGTGCTGTGTCACACCTGAAAGTTATGGTAGGGAGTGGACTCGCGTTGAAGCATCTCAACCCAAATGTTCTGTCATGTTGAACAAGCGAAGGGCCCCCAGGGCTCGAAGCGCGTCGAACCATTTCCTCGGCGTTCAGCAGCTTAGGGTCGAGTGGGCAGCCTTTCTTCTCTCGCTGTCATCCCGACGCCCCCGGCGGAGGGATCTCAACGCTCGCCGTCCACCCATCTGACACCGCGCACAAGCCCCCCGCTCTCCTGCAAAGAGAACACGCGGAAACAGAAGGACGCAGAGCGTCCGCATTTCGTCGCGACGCGGAGGGGCCGAAGGTCATGCCGGTTGTACATCGCGACAAGGGAGGGGTCAAAGGGGATGCGTTTTTCTCGGTACGTTAGGGAGCCAGGCGTTACCCGAAGATTGACCTGTGACAGAGTATTGCTCGTTTCTATCCAGCTAAAATCCAGCCTGAACGAGGTCGGTGGCGATGCTAGCGTAAAACGTATTGGCATCGAAGGGCGTGCCACCAAATCCGGCATCCATACCTACTTGGCGCACATGATCGGCGTTGATGGTGCCTTTGAAGACGCCCCATTTCGCACTTTGCACCGAGACAAAGCCATCGTTGGTGCCCTCTTCGTTATACAGCACGGTATTCAAGTACCGCATGATGGGAGCCACAGGAATGTTGGTGCCCCGTCCGGCCTGTCCGGCATACGACCAGTACTGCACACCAGGATGGTCGGAGACGTTGGGGTTGAAGCTGTGCTTCATGAACGACGGGGTGAGCTCGCGCACCGTTTGTAGCGAGTTGGCCGATCCGTCTTCGATAATATGGGTGCCCAGCCAGTCGGCCATGTCGGCCATCCACGAGCGGACCGTATCGGGTTGTTCGAGCACAAAGTCGGCCAGGTAGGAGCCGCGGTGGGGCGTAGAAATCGTAACCAGGGCTGCAATACAATCGTGTAGCCCCATCTGACTAATCAGAAAGCGAGCGTCGAGTCCACCCATGGAGTGGGCAATGACCGTAATCTTGTCGCTGCCTGTTTCGGCGCATACGTGCTGGATACGGGTTTTCCACATCTCGCAGCGAGCGCGCACCGTGTTGTAAGGGGCCACATTGGGGGCATACGCTCGCACCCCCCGCGAACGCAGGTACATGGCCTGGTCGTGCAGGTGGCCGCCTCGCATAAGGGAGCCGCCTACCCCGAAGCCGTGCATCATAACGATGGGCAGACGCGTCGGAATGATGGGCGGCTGCGGAAAAGCATCTAAACCGGTAAGGCGTTGTAGGGCCGAAGCGGGAAACGTAGACATACAACCGGGCGCATTGTCGTGGAAAGGGCAGCAGGTGTTGCATCGTGCATAAACCATGCCCGGATTCGCAAAGTTGCCCCGCTATTGGGGCCGTCACAACAACGGTGCGGTTCAGCGGAGGTGGCGCCAACGAAGGTTGTAGGGACGCAGGAGCGTCCCATCAGGCGTGGCGACGCAGAGGGGCCGTAGGTCATGCCGCCGGTGCATCGCCACGAGGGTCGGGGGTATTATGACAGGCAATGTAGCAACACAGCGCGCTGTGTCGCCTCACTTTCAGTCAGGCATCATCGTCGTCGAGGATGTACACATGCGGCAGGTTGCGGGCAATCTG
>CAZZCI010000496.1:0-1682 GCA_964653015.1 uncultured Rhodothermales bacterium | reverse complement strand
CCTGCAATGGAAGGCACAATAGAGAGCGCAGTGCCGTCTTCAAGAGGGGTGTCGGTTCCGTCGAGATAGCGAATGTCGTCGTCGCCCGCATAGACGTTCACAAACTGGCGCAGCTCGCCGTCTTCGGTGTACAGATTGCTCTTGAGGTCGGGGTAGCGTGCAACGAGATCGTCGAGCGCCTCATGCACGGTTGCCCCCTCGACCTCCACCGCGGCCTGGTCGTCGGTGAAGCTGCGCAGCGGGGTCGGAATCTCGATGGTAATCGTTGGCGTGCTCATAAGTGTAGTACGATTAAAGGGATAATTCAGTAGATTAACGAGAGGATTCAGCCTCTGTGTGAATGGGTTCTTCGTTAAAGCGAGAACGATCGCGGATCAGTTGCCACGCGGTCAGGTCTTGGGGCGTCCCCTCGTACACGGAGACAATCACATAGGTGTAGCCTGGAAAGGTGGCTTGCTCTAGATCGGTCTCCGACGGTTCAGCGGGATGGTCGGGATGCGAGTGGTAGATGCCGACGATATCGCGCCCTTCGCTACGAGCCGATTGCTGGGCCTCCCGGAAGGCATCGGGCGGTATGAGGTAGCGCCGCTCGCGATTGGCGTCCTCTTCGTTGTCAACACGATGGATTGCCGTTACGACATTCGTGCCGTCGTGCACGTTACCCAGCAAAAGGCCGCAGACCTCTTCCGGATAGCCCTCGGCTCCGTGGGTGCGAATGGCGTCTAATACATCAGGTGTGGTCTGCATGACAGTATTGCACGTAAGCGTGAGTAGCAAGGGGGATGCGAAGGGTTAGTCTTCACTCAGGTAGCGCGTGCCGGTATCACAGAGGATGGTGACGACGTGTCCGGCGTCGAGCGTTTCGGCGATGCGAAGGGCGGTTGCGACATTCGCCCCCGCCGAGGGGCCGACGAGCAGCCCTTCTTCCTGCGCCAGGCGTTTGGTCATCGCTGTGGCGTCTTCGGTCGAGCAGGTAGCGTGCGTATCCACCAGGGTATCGTCGTAGATGCCCGGCACCTCGGCGGTTGGCAAGTGCTTGAGTCCTTCGAGTCCGTGTAGCGGGGTGTCGGGCTGCATGGCGATGCAGGTGACGGATGCGTTGTGCTCTTTGAGGCGCCGTGATACACCGGTGAATGTGCCGGTGGTGCCGAGTCCGGCGACAAAGTGGGTAACCTGCCCGTCGGTCTGGTTAATGATTTCCGGGGCGGTGTGCGCGTAGTGGGCCTGCCAGTTGGCGTCGTTGTTGTACTGGTCGGGGTAGAAGTAGCGATCGGGGTGGGCATCGACCTCGCGGCGGACGTACGCCTGTGCGCCGTCGGTGCCTTCCATGGGATCGGTGAGCACCAGCTCCGCACCGTATGCGCGGAGAATGGCCTTACGTTCGGCAGAGGCGTTTTCGGGAAGTGCAAGGATTACATCGCGGTTCAGCGCGGCGGCGATCATGGCGTATGCGATGCCGGTGTTGCCGCTGGTCGCATCAATCAGCGTATGATGAGGATGGTAGGCACCGCTGACGAGTCCGGCTTCGATCATCTGGCGGGCTGGACGGTCTTTCACTGAGCCGCCGGGGTTAAGGTGTTCGGCTTTGGCCCACAGTGTAACCGTGTCGGGTAGATGCGCACCGATGCGTCGCAGGGGGAGCAGCGGGGTGTTGCCGATATGGTCGAGCAACGCCGGACGCG
>CAZZCI010000495.1:0-1683 GCA_964653015.1 uncultured Rhodothermales bacterium | reverse complement strand
GGTGTTTGTATGCTACGCTCACGTATCCGGCAGCACCGCAAACCCATCGCTGCCTCCGGACTTATTTCTGTTCACGAAAAACAAACGTCCATCAAGGTTATGTTTTCGCACTGATTAAGGTCTTGTAGACAGCCCATCTACCGGACACCCTCGCGCGCTACTCGTTTTCTAATCCGCTGTACGTATGCCGTATTCTCTGCTTGACGAGCCACTTTTCCGCATCCGCCTACCTGATGGCACACACGCCGGGGCGACCCTACCGGAGGTGCTGGCCCATCTTGCTACCGATGACATTGCCTCGTTCGAGGCCCTGCAGCCCCATCAGCAGCAGCCGTGGTATAGTCTGCTTGTGCAACTCGGTGCGCTGACGCGGGCTCGCACGGCCCATGAGGATCTGCCCGACACGCCGCGCGAATGGCACACGGCGCTTCGGACCCTGGCGGGCGGCGACGCGCAGGCGTGGCAGCTCATCACCGATGACCCGGCGCAGCCCGCCTTCATGCAACCGCCGATTCCCGAAGGCAGCCTGGAGGAGGCAAACTACAAAGATGACATCCCTACGCCCGACCAGCTCGACGTGCTTATCACGTCGAAAAGCCACGACGTAAAGTCCACGCGGATTACCGCGCCCCAGCCCGAGCATTGGATCTATGCACTCGTTACGCTGCAGACGATGGAGGGCTTCCTCGGACGGGGCAACTATGGCATTGTGCGCATGAACGGCGGCTTCGGCAACCGTCCACTCGTGGGGTTGGTGCCGGATCTGGCGTGGGGGCCGCGCTTCCGGCGCGATGTGCAGGTTCTCGGGGATGCGCGGCAGGATCTGCTCGACCGCTACGATGCACACGGACCCATGCTGCTCTGGACGGAGCCGTGGGGCGGTGCAAAAGATGAAGCAATTTACTTGTATGACTGCGATCCGTACTTCGTGGAGATCTGCCGCCGTATCCGCTTTACGATTGACGACGACGGCACGCTCCGCTGCTGGCGCGCAAACACGAAAGGGCAACGCCTGGATGCGCCCGATAGCCTCAACGGCATGACCGGCGACCCGTGGACGCCTATCGACAAGGGCGAGGGCAAAGCGCTTACGCTGGGCGAGGCGGGCTTTACGTACCAAAAGCTGCACGACATCCTGCTGGGTGAAGACTACGAGCGTCCGCCCGCGCTGGAGTTTCAGTCGGGCGAAACCGATGCCATGTATCTGGTGGCCCGCACGCTGGTGCGTGGGCAAGGAAAGACCGACGGGCTGCATCACCGCATTGTGCCCGTGCCGTCGAAAGCAACGACGTTCCTGACGGATGACACGGCGCGCGACCAGCTTGCAAAGCGCGCGAAGATGCGCATCGAAAAAGCAGCGTCGGTGCGCAGCAAAGTGCTCTATCCGGCGCTCAGCGCAGTGCTGACCGGACGCCCGGATGAACGCCCCGACAGCGATCAGCTTGCGCCGTGGATGGACGCGTTCGACCGGGCCGTAGACGCACGCTTCTTCGAGCGCCTCTGGGCCTCGGTTGAGATGGATCAACAAGACGCACAGGCCGACTGGCAGCAGCTCTTGCGCGACGAGGCGGAGTCGCAATTCGACGACGCAAAAGACCACGCCCCGCAGTCCGCCACCCGGTACTGGCGTGCCCACAGCAGCGCGGAATCCATCTTCCGAGGCGCGCTTCGGAAACACCTGCC
>CAZZCI010000494.1:0-1698 GCA_964653015.1 uncultured Rhodothermales bacterium | reverse complement strand
GTGGCGGGCATGTTGGGTTTGTCACGTGCTCCGCATCGGGGGCTTATTGGTCGGAGCTACGGGCTGCAGCGTTTTTGCGCGACACAACGTAGTGTTGTGTCACAGGTCAAAGTTTGGGCGGACAAAGGCTCTGCTTTATATTCTCATCTTGAGCGGAGCCGAACCATCTCCGCGAGGTTCAGCGGCTACGGTAGAGTGGGCAGCCGTCCTTCTCTCGCTGTCATCCCGACGCCCCCGGCTGAGGGATCTCGATGTCTGCCGTCCGCCCATCTGACACCGTGCACAAGAAACCACCCCGCTCTCCTGCAAAAGGACGCAGAGCGTCCGCACTTCGTCGCGACGCGGAGCATCGCGACGAGGATTCAAGGGGGACTCGGTACGTTAGGGTTGCAACGCGCCCCGTTTTAATGTTGTCATCTTGAGCGGAGCAACTGCGTCTAGCAGGTGCGGAGTCTGACACGAGCGTAGCGACTGACGAACGTAGTGAGTAACAATCTACCCCGAAATGAGCAGGGCCGCTCGATCGATCAGAGCCTGCTGAGCGTCGAACAGCCCCTGGAGGCGTCACAGCACGCTGTGACGGTACAAGGGCTCTGCACCTTCCATGGCCGTTTTTTGACCGAAGTGCGACGTAACGTTTGACACACCCCCCCACCCTAACAATCAGGTGTGACAGGGCAGTAGGTCGAGCCTGCAGGCAGGGCGTTGAGAGCCTTCCGCCTAGCGGCATCGGGATGACCTGCAACCGCGAGAAAATCTGGTCGCTCCTTCGCTCATCAATACAATCTCGTGGCGATGCACCACCGGCATGACCTACGGCCCCTCTGCGTCGCCACGCGTGCTGGGGCGCTCCAGCGTCGCCAACGGACTCGTTAGATCAGCGAGTGCGACTGTCCGCCGTCCACGTTGATGCAGGCGCCGGTAATGAGGCTGGCTCGCTCGGAGACAAGGAAGGCCACGGCATCCGCCACCTCGTCAGCATGCCCGAACCGACCAATCGGCAAGTTTTGCTCAACAAATTGCTGCATAGCTTCGGGATCCTCCTTAACGCGTGTATCCCAACTGCCGCCGGGAAAACGGATGGATCCGGGCGCCACCGTATTCACGCGAATCTCCTCGGGCGCCAGCTCTTGCGCCATCACCTTACCCATGCTAATGAGCGCCGATTTGGTGGTGTTGTAGAGCGTGAGGCCCGCCCCGCCCAGTTCGCGCCCATAGATTGAGCTAATGTAGCAAATGGACCCGCCTCCGGCCTCTTGAATGTGCGGGATGGCGGCCCGGCTGGCACGCACATGCGACTTCAGGTTCAGGTCAATAATCGCATCCCAGTCCTCATCGGAGAGCTCCATGAACGTGCCACGCAAGTTCCCGCCTACATTGCCTACGTAGATATCCACGCCGCCCAGGGCATCGGCGGCATGGTTAACAAACGCGCCCGGCGTATCCGACTTGGTGAGGTCTACCGCCTCTGCATAAACCGGTACGTCGTGCGTGTCACGAATGCTCGTGGCCGTTTCCTGCAGGTCGTCTTCTGAGCGTGCACAGATGCCAATGGCACACCCCTCACGCGCAAGGGCCGCTGCGATGTATTTGCCAATGCCTCGGCTGGCACCGGTAATAAGCGCGACACGGTCGGTTAGTCCAAGATCCATAATGGGGTAGGAGGATATGAAAAGGGGCCGTCTATCGAAATCCATG
>CAZZCI010000493.1:0-1698 GCA_964653015.1 uncultured Rhodothermales bacterium | reverse complement strand
AGTTTGAGTCGGTCGAGAGCGTGCTGGAGGAGGCCGAGGCGCACCGTCTGGAGTACGTAGCGGCGACCCGCGCAAAGCAGATGCTGGTCGTATCCCGTTACCACCATAAGAACGACGGCTACAAACCCGGCTACTGGCGCGCGGTGGATGCGTACTGCAGCGCTCATGATGTACCTGAACTGCCTGCCGCAGCGGGCGAGCGTCCCGAGGCGCCCACCCCGCACGTACTACGCGATCTGCACGATCATCTGGACGCCAAACGCGACGAGCGTGCGGAATTGGGCCGCCCCACGTATCAAACCGCCACGATGACCGATCTTGCGGATACTAGCACCGACGCCCCAGCGCCGCAATCCGGCTATTCCGCCGCTTTTGGCAACGCGCTGCACGACCTGCTTGAACAGGTGATCCTGCAGCACCCGACCCCGCCAACATACGAACCGGCGCATCTGCAGGCGCTGTTGCTTCAGCACGAGGCCGACCCCGCACAGTATGACGTGCTCCAACGCATGCTCGATCACCTGCTCGATAGCTCGCTGTGGGCCACCCTCCACCAAGCCGATCCGATGCATACCGAGGTGCCACTGGCGCACCCGGTCTCTGACGCCGATGACCTGCGTACTGTGCAGCAAGGCACCGTTGACCTGGCGTATCGTCTCGACGGCACCTGGCACCTGGTGGACTTCAAGAGCGACCGTGTCGGGTCCGCCGAACGGTTGGAGGCGCTAACGCATGCCTACGCGGCGCAACTTCGCCTCTACGCCAACGCGTGGACTGCCGCCACGGGCGAGCATCCCACCTGTGCCCTCTGGTTCGCCGACGCCCCCCCACCGATGCGCGCCCTGCAGACAGTGTAAGTGAAGTCACGTGTCAATATTGGAGTTCAAGAGGGAGTGACAGCCTGCCCGATGATAATAACAAAACACCTGTCCTCTCGTGGCGATGCACAACAGGCATGACCTTACGGCCCCTCTGCGTCGCCACGCTTGCCGGGACGCTTCAGCATTCCCAATCCACCACCTGGTTTCTTTACCTCGGGGGGGGGGACGTCGGACGCAGAGCGTCCATTCGTCCGTCGCGACGCAGAGCATCGCGACGAGGACCATGATTGATATGATCCGAAATTGTCATCGCGAGGAGGGAGCCTTGCGACTGACGTGGCGATCTCATGCCGTGGATTGGGCGGCTGCATCCGGTCTGATGGCATGAGATTGCTTCGCTGCGCTCGCAATGACATGGTTGTAGACTTTTCTCGGTACGTTAGGTGGCCATGCGTTACCCGAAGATTGACCTGTGACAGAGCAGTAGTGGTGTGTTACTCTTGAATGTTATGGTATGGAGTGGACTCGCGTTGAAGCATCTCAACCCAAATGTTCTGTCATGTTGAGCAAGCGAAGGGCCTCCAGGGCCCGAAGCGCGTCGAAACATCTCCTCGGCGTTCAGCAGGCGCTGGGCGATTCAGCGGCCCTGCCCATTTCGGGGGAGATTGTTATTCTCTTCGCTCGTGTCAGACTCCGCGTCTTTTAGGTGGAGCTGCTCTGCTCACGATGACCTTCGGGCGCGACAAAACCCCGCCTCTCGTGGCGATGCTCTGCGTCGCCACGCCTACTAAGACGCTCCAGCGTCCCCAGCAAACCGCTTCCCGTCTACTCCGCCTCGGCGCGGGCTTCGTCTACGATGGTGCGCACATCCTGAAGC
>CAZZCI010000492.1:0-1732 GCA_964653015.1 uncultured Rhodothermales bacterium | reverse complement strand
CCATCGTCAGCGGACTGAACCCGCTTTCGCCGCGTACGACTTGGCCGGTGCCATAAATAAGTGCTACGTCGTCGCCATCGTCAAAGGCACTGCCAGCCCGCTCCTGGAATTTGCGCAGGTACAGCAGTTCGGCGTCATCGCCCAGATCCTCTCGCATCTGCGCAAATACTTCGTCGCGGTAGTACAGGTCATCGACGAGCCCCGCATCAACAGCTTCCTGCCCGTAATACGGCCCTTCCTCAATGAGAGTCTCGACCTCCTCAACCGAGAGGTTGCGTCCTTCGGCAATGCCCTGCACCATTGTGTCGTATGTCGACTCCATCACACGCGCGTCTGCTTCACGGTGAGACTCGGTGTAGTCTTCCTCTGTGAAAAGGTACATGGCGCTCTTGTATTCGTGACGGTGGTCGTAGGCCGGCTCGATGCCCCATTCTTCCAGCGCATTCTGCATAAAGAACGATCCTGTACTGAGACCGACCAGGCCAAGGTCGCCAGAGGGTTGCATATAGATCTTGTCGAAGGCCGTTGCCAGATAATAGCTGGTACGGCCCGGGCTTACTTCGCCAAACGTTTCGCTGAAAAGCACAGCGGGCTTGTCTGCTTCCCGAAATGACTTCACGGCCGCCCGCAACTCTTCAGCGGTAGCCGTGCCAAGCGTTTCATTGCCAACACGCACGAAGAGCCCACTCACCTGATCATCGGTCTTGGCCTTTTCGATGGCATCGACAATCTCCAACAACGTGAGTTCGCTGCCTAGCACAGCCTGCGCCCCCGGGTCGCTCGGTACGTACTCGACAATCTGACGTTCAAGATCGACCTCCACGATCGTGTTGTCCGATACGCCTTCAGGTCGGAGCCAGAAAAGGGCTACAATGGCTGAAATGCAAACGACCAATAGCGTCAGGGCGCCGATGATAGCCAGAATGCGCGTGACAAGGGAGCGAACTTTGGATGAGCCAGCCATAGCGTGCGTAGGTCGGGTGAATATACCGATTCTCCTCAAAGACGAGAGCCCCGACAGGTTTGTTACAGAAAAGGGTGGCCTTCCAAAAAAGGAGCGACCAACTCGGTTGCGAGTCGCTTCCCATTGAAACGTTTTTGGTGAAGTGAAGGGTGCTATTCAACTTCCACGTCAGCTACTGCGTATCGGCGTATATCTTGCGTATGTTCAACTTTTTGATTTTGCTATGCGGGCCTACGTCATTTACGAAAACGAAGATTGGATGCCCCCACTGCGCACCGCGCTCGATGAGGCGGGCATCTCCTACGAGGAGTGGTTCATCAACGAAGGCCACTTTGACGTAACCAGTGCGCCGCCGGAGGGGGTGTTCATTAACCGGATGAGCGCTTCGTCCCACACACGCGGTCACACGCTGGGCGTAGAGCATACCCGTCAGATGCTGGCCTGGCTGGAGCGCCACGGTCGCCGCGTGATCAACGGGCTGCATCCGTTTGAACTGGAGATCAGCAAGGTGCAGCAGCATGCGGCGCTCGAACAGGCCGGTATCCGCACGCCTGCTACCCGTGCTGTGGCCGGGGGCCCTGATGCGTTACGCGCTGCCGCGGCGGACTTCCCTACGCCGTTTATCACCAAGCATAACCGGGGAGGGAAAGGGTTGGGCGTACAACTCTTTGAATCGCACGCTGAACTGGATACGGCCCTGGACACCGGACGCGTCACCTTTCCGCCCGATGGTATTATCTTGCTGCAGCAGTACATTCAGGCCGCCCG
>CAZZCI010000491.1:0-1733 GCA_964653015.1 uncultured Rhodothermales bacterium | reverse complement strand
TTCTGGTTGTCGGCAAAATAGTCGTCGACCGCATCGTAGGAGAGGCGTAGCCATATGCTATTCGACTGAGCTGTTGCCGTTGCCGAGAACCGCTGATCGGGCACGCCCGGAACGCGGTTGCCTTGTAGATCATCGTCTTCGAAGACAATGCGGTTAGCGGTGTACGAGGTTTCGAGCGTAAGCCAAGACTGCGCATCCCACTGTACGGCCAGCTCTACCCCTCGATGCGTATTCTCGCCGACGTTCTGGAAGAACGCGCGTCCGCCGCTATCGGGAATCTCAAACTGGACGAGACGATCGTCCACCCAGAGTTGGTACACCGCTATGTCGAAACGCAGGCTGGCCTCTGCCCAGGCGCCACGTGTGCCCAGTTCTACGCCCCGCGTGCGCTGCGGATTAAGCTCGGGGTTGAAGCCTCCAGGATTGCCGGGTCGGTTAACTAACTCGGTGGTGGTCGGCGTTTCAAATGCGGTGTTGTAGTTTGCAAAAATGAGCGCCGGGCCGGTGTCGTAAGCTAGCCCGACGCCTGGACTGAACGCCGAAAAGGTGCGCTCGCCCGATTCGTCGATATCGTCGACCTGAAGACGATCGTCCAGTTCGAAGTCAACCACATCGAGGCGTCCGCCCAGCGTAAGGCGCAGGCGATCGGTAAGCGGGATCCGCGTGTAGCCGAAGGCCGAGCGGCTCACCACCGTTTCGAGCTGGTCGAGCACCACATCATCGGTAAACTCGCGCTCGGGGATGTTCGTATCAAAGTTGATGCGGTCGTCGTGCTGGATGTTGGCGTCAGCGCCTACGTTCCACTCCACCCCGCTCAATGTGCCGCTCAAAGCGGTGCGTACACCACCGTAGAGACGGTCAAACTCGACCAGGTTGAACGGGAGCGGGTTTGCCAGATCCCGGAAGCCGCCGTAGACGGTCGCATCCAACTGCATCTCGTCCTCGGTGTGCGTCAGGCGGGCGCCAAGGTGGCCCTGCGTACTTTGCTTGCCCGCGTTAAATCCATCGAAGAGCCCATTGGCCTGCGTGCGATCTTCAGCGACCTGCTCGGCAGTGAGCGAGCCCGGGTTGCGCGCATCCTGATCGACGAACGCACCGACTAGGTTGAGCTGTGTGTTTGAGGCCAGCCCGATGCGTCCGGTGAGCAGGGCGCGGGTGAAGCGGCCATCGCTGTTATCACGGAAGCCGTCGCGTCGCATATCCGACACCGCCACGCGCCACAGATTTCCGTTCGGGCGCACCACGGCCTCGGCGGCGAACTGTTGCAGGCCATGGCTGCCCACGCCCGCACGGAGTTGTGCTGTTGGGGCATCGGCAGCGGGTGTGGAATCCAGGAAGAGCGTGCCCCCACTCCCGTTGCCCCAGAAGAGCGACGATGGACCGCGCACGGCCTCGGTGCGACGCACAAACACCGGATCCACAATGTCCAGGAAGGCCTGTCCGTCAGGCATGGTAAGCGGCACGCCGTCAAGGAGCGTCTGCACGCCGCGTACGCCAAACGGAGAACGCCATCCCATACCACGCACCACCAGGCGTTCGCCCAGGGCGAAGTGACCACGGTCGTTCAGCCACACGCCGGGGATATTGCGCACTGCATCGCCGATGAAGACGGGAGCTTCTAAGGTTGTGACAAGCGTTGAGCGAGTGTTTACCGACACTGTAAAGGGCGCACTGCCCTCCGTTTCGAGTGAGCGTGTCGCCTCAACGGTTACCTCTGGAAGCTCCACGACGGT
>CAZZCI010000490.1:0-1735 GCA_964653015.1 uncultured Rhodothermales bacterium | reverse complement strand
GTTACAGCGACACGGCCTTGCCGCGCGGCACATATACACGAGCCGATTTAGAGGTAGTACAGCCGATTGGATACCCGGATCGCGGCGGTACGGTGTTGCCGGTCTACATGCGGGCGTTCTACTTGTACGGCATAGTGCAGAGCCTTTATGATTGGGACGACCAGGTTCCCACGCTATCCAGTAGCACCATCGGCATTGGCGCTCGGTTGCGGTTATTCTACAATCTTCCGGTGGATGTGCGGATTGGGGCTACCTATCGCCACTTTGATGACAGTTGGGTGGGGACATGGCGGTAGGGGCGGCTTACGAAGACGTATCTTCGGCTTGGATGCACGCCTCCATCACTGAGAGCAATTCCTTTTGAGAAAACGGTTTGCTTACATATGCATCGAACCCCTCCCTCTCAAGGCGTTGCTGATCGCCGGGCATCGCATACGCGGTAAGGGCCAAGGCCGGAGCCGCGATGTTGTATGGGGGCTCCCTTAGCAGATGCAACAGATCGGTACCGGTGCGATGCTCCCCGAGATTAATGTCGAGCATTAAGAGGGCGAACGTCTCTTCACGGCAGGCTGAAAGTGCTGCGTCGACCGAGTCCACAATTGTTGCGTCGTAGTCATTGCGCAAAATGTGCTGAAGCAACAACTGGGTTTCGGCGTTGTCCTCTACAACTAAAACGCGAGGGGTTGGACTATTCATGGGCATCGATTCACTCAAAAGTGCAAATATAGCAGGGTGGGTTCAGAGTTAAAGACAGGCCCTAAGCGTCTACTACCCATGTACACAGCGGGGGGCATTCACAGCGGGGTCATTTGGGCAAATAACGTGTGGTGGGAGCGCCTTCGTATTCAAGGTACAGGATAAAATGCTAAAAAGCCCACCGTAGTTGAATGCGCCAATCGCGCACCCGCGAGTCATCAATGCGCCCTTGGCCAGATCCTATAACGGCGCGGTGGGTGTACGCCGTTACACTGTACCGACTTTCAAGCAATAGAGCATCCGTAAGTTGCACGCGTGCTAACAAATGGGCCCGCTGTCCTTGGTCGAACAGGGCAGGCACCGAAAATCCATACAACACATCGGGTTCGTAGGCAAAGAGTCGGCTGTCAAAGCTGTCGGTATCGAAGAGCGTCCAGCGCGTATTCAGATGCACTCGTGTGGTTGGCGTGTACTGGACTTCCGTCCACAGCAAGGTGCCAGACTCCGTGTTGGCACTATGATGCACGTGTGTGTACGCAGTGCGGGCACTCCATTGCCACTGCGAACTAAATGTATGGGTAACATGCACGCGCAGGTTCGCTTGATCGCGGAAGGCATGAACGGGGAAGGTGGAACCATGAGGCGCTGTTGTTTGCGTGCGCACATCGTGGCGTCGCATTTGTCCCTGCGCATACACGTGCAGCGCGTTATGGGGACGAAAATGCAGAGCCAGCGCCCCTCGAACTGCCGTTTCAGGCCGGGTAGTTTGAAATTGAGGGATGCGAATATGCTCTTGCTGTAGCGTACCTTGCAGTGTCCATGACGGGTGTACATCGAGCGCTATCCGTGCCGTGATGCCACGCATACCTCCATACGAGCGCCCGGCCACGCCGCCCCACTCCAGTGGGTCATAGGATGCATTCGTGTAATGACCACGCACCGCGAGGGTGGCATGCCGTCCTATGGCTGTGTGCAGGCCCGCAACGGCGGCTTGCCCGCGTGGACCGGTTTGGGCGCCTTCTGCAAATAGGTGCGTGTT
>CAZZCI010000489.1:0-1742 GCA_964653015.1 uncultured Rhodothermales bacterium | reverse complement strand
GTCAAATTTCCCATCAACGAAATACCAGAGACAACGTTATGTGCAAGGACTAGCCCTAGGGGCGGGGCGCGTCGCTGTGCTCGCAATGACAAGGATGTGAGTTGTTCTCTGTCACAGATCTATGGTTGGGTTGCAACGCGTTCCGTTTTAATGTTGTCATCTTGAGCGAAGCAGATACCCCGGGCGGCAATCTGTGCATTAGCGATGGGGTCCTGTATTCTGTGTGAAGCTATGTATCAATCTGGGACAACACACGGAAGCGGGTGGCATTCGACCCAGCGCAACCTGTATGTTAGAATGCATTGCTTCGCCTCCCTTACGCCGCTTGCTTGCTATGATCGACCGCTATACCCGTCCCGAAATGAAGCGCCTCTGGAGCATTGAGCAGCAGTTCCAGTCCTGGCTGGATGTAGAACTGGCTGCGTGCTGGGCATGGAGCGAGATTGGAGCCATTCCGCCCGAGGATGTGGAGGTGCTGTACGAGAAGGCTGATTTCGATGTGGAGCGCATCCGCGAGATCGAGCAGGAGACCAAGCACGATGTGGTCGCCTTTACGCGAGCCGTCAGCGAAACGCTTGGCTCTGAAAAGAAATGGGTGCACTACGGCCTTACCTCGACCGACGTGGTCGATACGGCCTACATGGTGCGGATGCGAAAAGCCAATGGCCTCATCCGCGATCAACTCGATGGACTCATCGACGAACTGGCCGAGCGCGCCCACGAGCACAAAGACACGCTCACAATGGGGCGCACCCATGGCGTACACGCCGAGCCTACCACGTTCGGACTCAAGCTTGCGCGCTTCTACGACGAAATGAAGCGTCACCGGGAGCGCTTTACCCGCGCTGCCGAAGAGATGCGTGTCGGCAAGCTGTCGGGCGCAGTGGGGACCTTCGCTCACATTCCGCCCGAGGTGGAACGCCTTACGTGTGAGCGGCTCGGCCTCCGACCGGCTCCGATATCCACGCAGGTGCTCTCGCGCGATCGGCACGCCAACTACCTGAGTGTGCTTGCGGGGATTGGCGCATCCATCGAAAAGATCGCTGTCGAGATTCGCCACCTACAGCGCAGCGAAGTGCGCGAAGTGGAAGAGTCGTTCGGCTCCGGCCAGAAGGGGTCGTCGGCCATGCCGCATAAGCGCAATCCGGTTGGATCCGAAAATCTGACGGGCTGTGCACGGCTCTTGCGCGGCTACATGGTCAGCCAATATGAGAACGTGGCGCTCTGGCATGAACGCGACATCTCGCACTCGTCGGTTGAACGGGTGGTGCTGCCGGATGCTACGACGATTACCCACTACGCACTGCGCCGCCTGAAGCGCATCATTCGCAACCTGACGGTCTATCCCGACCGGATGCGCGAAAACATGGAGGCCACGTATGGGCTGTACAACAGCCAGCGTCTGATGCTGCGCCTTATCGATGCCGGCCTCTCGCGGGAGGAGGCGTACGACCGGGTGCAGCCCCTGGCGATGCAGGCGTGGGAAGAACAGCGCGCGTTTCAGGAGATCGTGCGCACTGCTGATACGATCACCGCACATCTATCGGTGGAGGCCATCGATGAGGTCTTCGATCCCCGCTACCACGTACGCAACGCGCATCTCATCTTTGATCGAGTCGGGCTGTCTGAGCACGGACAGGGTTGAAGGAACGCCCGGGATATCCGCTCCGCCAGTGTAGAAGGCCTCGTACCGTCACAGCGTGCTGTGACGCCTCCACGGCCTGTTCGACGTTCAGCAGGCG
>CAZZCI010000488.1:0-1744 GCA_964653015.1 uncultured Rhodothermales bacterium | reverse complement strand
GATTCAGGATCCATGCTGCGAGTGCCAACCAACCCCTCAAACTCAGCATGCAGCCCCTGAATCAAGGCCTGCATTGAACGATGGACCGCCGGAGGGTATTACCGAATAAAGTGCGTCTGGTAGCGGCGCTCCAGGGCCGATTGCATGCGGCTGGCCACCTTGAACGCATCCTTCAGGTGGCGTTGCTCAAAGTCAGACAGCGCATCGGGAGCCACGTAGTTGTCGGGTATGTCGCCGCGCTTGAGTTGATTCACCTGGTGGCGCATCCGTACCGAAGCGATAAACGAAAAGGCGTCGTGCAGGTTGTCGGCATCCGAATCGGCAAAGGTGCTGCTGGCGCCTAGCGCGTCGAGGCGCTCCAGGGTGTTGACCGCGGGCAGGCCCCGCTGCAGCGTGTGAATGCGTGCCAGATCGATGATAGGCACCAGTCCGTTCAGCTTCAGGTCGAGCGTTTTGGTTTCGCCGCCGTGGCGCTCCAGCACAAACTGCCGAAAAAAGCCGAGCGGTGGCGTGTGCTCAAGGGCGTTGACGGTAAGGCTGGCCAGAAAGATGGATTGATCGGGCGCGCGGTTGAGCACGTAGCGGTGGAGGCTATGTCCCAACTCCACGGCTCCGGCTACCGGACGCCAGTCGAAGAAGATGCTGGCATGCATCAGGGCTTTGGGATGCGGCTCGTCCATCCAGTCGCGAAAGTAGCGGCGCCACGTAGACACGGGCTGCCGCCATCGGTCGTTTGTGGCCATCACGTCGCCGGGGCAGTGCACGAATCCGCAGGCGTCGAGGCCGTCGCACACAAAGGTGGCCAGTTGCTCAAAGTACGGACCGTGCTGCAAGGGGTCGTACTCATCGGAGAGGACCAGGGCGTTGTCCTGGTCGGAGTGGATCGACATTTCGTGGCGGGCCTGCGAGCCCAGCGCCATCCAGGCGAACGGCAGCGGGGGCTGTCCGAGGACGTCATATGCCAGTTCGATGAGCCGCTTCGTGATGGCATCCGCCACGGTGGTGATAGCCCGGCTTACATCGGAGGGCTGGGCCGTGGTGGCACTCAGGTGTTCCATCAGCAGCGGGAGGCGCTCGGCCACGCTGGCGAGCCCCTCAACGGAGTGTTGCTTCCACACATCCCCCACGAGATACACCGGATGGTCGGCCTCCATGCGGATGAGGTCGGTGGTGGTAATCATGCCCCGCACGGTGTCGCCTTCCATCACGGGCAGGTGGTGCACGTTGTGGCGACTCATCTCCAGCAGCGCCTCGAAGGCGTAGGCATCCGGCCCAATCGTGATGGGGTCCTTCGTCATGATGCCCAAGCACGGTGTCTCCGGTGAGCGCCCCTCTGCCAGCACACGGGTGCGCAGGTCGCGGTCGGTGATGATGCCCAGCGTTGAATTGGAGTCGGTCCGCTCGACAATCAACGAGGATACCCGCGCCTGAGCCATCTGCTGGGCAGCTTCGCGGATGGTGGCGTCAGGGCGAATCGTGACGGGCTTGCGCGTGATGAGTCGATGCACCGGAGTGGTGAGGGTTTGCTTGCCTTGCTCTTGCTTCACTGCATCGCGCAGCCGATCGGCATAGGCCCGGTTGAAGAACCGATCGAACGCCGGATGGGCATTGCGCAGGGTGTCGAAGACATCTGCCGAGAAGGTGTACAGCAGCGTATCCTCGATGGCGGTGGCGCGTCGTTGGGCCGGAGATCCGGTAAGAAGCGACGGGTAGCCGAAGAAGTCGCGCACATCCATGCGTGCGA
>CAZZCI010000487.1:0-1751 GCA_964653015.1 uncultured Rhodothermales bacterium | reverse complement strand
CGGCACGTTTGCCCGGGTCGTCGGTATAGGAAGCGATTCCAGTGGACGTCTCACTTGTCTCAATCCAACCTGCTATGCGCCCCGATTTTACCCAGCGTGCCTACACCCCGCCCGAGCCTGCTCCGTCTAACGATGCCCCCGCACCCTGGACGGCTCCCGAACAAATCGATGTGCACCCGGCCTACGAGGCATCGGATGTGGCGGATGTAGAGCACCTGGACTATGCCGCTGGCATCCCGCCGTATCTGCGCGGGCCGTACGCCTCCATGTATACCTTTCGTCCGTGGACCATCCGGCAGTACGCGGGCTTTTCGACAGCCGAGGAATCCAACCAGTTTTACCGCGAAGCCCTCGCATCCGGCCAGAAGGGGCTGAGCGTGGCCTTCGACCTGGCCACCCACCGCGGCTACGACTCCGACCACGATCGCGTGCGTGGCGATGTGGGCAAGGCTGGCGTGGCCATCGACAGCGTTGAGGACATGAAGGTGCTCTTTCGGGGCATCCCGCTGGATGAGATGTCGGTGTCGATGACGATGAACGGCGCGGTGCTGCCGGTGATGGCGTTCTACATCGTGGCCGCCGAGGAGCAGGGCGTGGATGCGGAGCAGCTGGCAGGCACCATCCAGAACGACATCCTGAAGGAGTTCATGGTGCGGAATACGTACATCTACCCGCCCAAGCCGTCCATGAACATTGTGGGCGATATTTTCGCCTACTGCTCCGAACACATGCCACGCTTCAACGCGATTTCGGTGAGCGGGTACCACATGCATGAGGCGGGTGCCCCTGCTGACCTGGAGCTGGCCTACACCCTCGCCGACGGACTGGAATATCTGCGTACGGGGCTCGACGCCGGACTCGACATCGACGCGTTTGCGCCGCGGGTGTCGTTCTTCTGGGCGATTGGGATGAACCACTTCATGGAGATCGCCAAGATGCGCGCCGGACGCCTGCTGTGGGCGCAGCTCGTGCAGCAGTTTGGTCCGGAGAACGAGAAGTCGATGGCGCTCCGCACGCACTGTCAGACCTCCGGCTACAGCCTGGCCGAGCAGGATCCGTTCAACAACGTGATGCGCACCACGATCGAGGCGCTGGCTGCGGCGCTGGGCGGCACACAGTCGCTGCACACCAACGCGCTCGACGAGGCCATTGCCCTGCCCAGCGCGTTTGCCGCCCGCATCGCCCGTAACACACAGCTCTACCTGCAAGAGGAGACCGACATCACGCGCGCCATTGACCCGTGGGGCGGCTCGTACTACGTGGAGCGCCTCACCGCCGACCTGGCCGAGCGGGCGTGGGCGCTCATTCAGGAGGTCGAGAACGAGGGCGGCATGACGCAGGCCATTGAGCAGGGCCTGCCGAAGCTGCGTATCGAGGAGGCCGCCGCCCGCAAGCAAGGACGCATCGACACCGGACGCGACGTGGTGGTGGGTGTCAACCGGTTTCAGCGGGATACCGAGGAGCCCATCGACACCCTGGAGGTCGACAACGAGGCCGTGCGGCGTCAGCAGCTACAACGGCTGTCCGAATTGAAGGAGGTGCGCGACGATGCCGCGGTGCGACGTGCGCTCAACGCGCTGCGCGATACCGCGGAGACGGGCACCGGCAATCTGCTGGATCGTGCCGTTGATGCCGCCCGTGCCCGCGCCACTCTCGGCGAGATTTCGCAGGCGCTCGAAGACGTCTACGGACGCCACACCGCTACCTCACAGGCCGTCAGCGGCGTGTACGCATCCGAAGCGCAGACCAGC
>CAZZCI010000486.1:0-1763 GCA_964653015.1 uncultured Rhodothermales bacterium | reverse complement strand
CGTCTACTCCGCCTCGGCGCGGGCTTCGTCTACGATGGTGCGCACATCCTGAAGCAGGCGATTGGCATCGTACAAAATGCCGTCTTTCACGGTGTAGGATACGCCTCCGACCCATTCTACCGTGTCGGTTTCGTCGTTCAGGCGCGGCGTGCCGGTGCCATAGAGCACTTTCAGGTTTTCGAGCGGATTCTCATCCACAATCACCAGGTCGGCGTACTTGCCCACCTCAACACTGCCGATGTCGTCTTCCATGCCGAGCGCTTCCGCTCCGTTGAGCGTGGCCGCCGTAATCACTTCCAGCGGATGAAATCCCGCCTCCTGCAGCAACTCCAACTCGCGGATAAATCCGAATCCGTACACCTGATAGATGTACCCGCTATCGCTCCCCGCCGTAACGCGTCCACCCTGGTTTTTGTACTCGTTCAGAAACGTCATCCACCGTGCATAATTGCGCCGCCAGTTGACCTCGTCGGTGGTGGTCCAGTCGAAAAAGTAAGAGCCGTGATCTTCGCGACTGGGTGTAAAGAAGTCGTGGAGCGAGGGCAAGGTATAGTCCTCGTGCCAGTCGGCATTGCGAGCCCGCATATGGTCGCGGCTGGCTTCGTAGATGTTGAGGGTCGGGTTCATCGTGAAGTCGAGTGCCAGCAGCGAATCGCGCACGGTGATCCACCGGTCGCTGCCCGGCTCGGCGGCCTGCTCCCACAACCGCCCGGCTTCGCGAAAGCGATCTTGTTCGTTGTTGTAGTTGTATGTGACCGGGTAATCTTGCACGGTGCGGTCGTCGAAGAGCGCCTCGGGCAGGCCGTACCAGTGCTCCATGGTGGTAAGTCCCCACGACGCGGCGGTAAGTGCGTTCACCCGAGTGACGTTGAGTTGGGCGTGATGCATGGCGGTGCCAATGTCTTGCTGCTGGGCTTCATCGAGGGCCGCCTCCATCACAGTAGGACGCGCCCCAAAGAACTTAATGCCTGCTGCCCCCCGGTCGGCTATGTCTTGAACCCAGCTGCGGGCTTGTTCGGCGGTTGCGATGCTACCTTCATGATCGGTGCCAAAGCTCACGTACGGCACAATGCGGGGAGCCACAATATCGTTGGTTTGGCTTCGATCGCGGTGGTCGAAGGTCCAGTCGACGCCGTTGAAGCTTCCGGGCTCCCGCACGGTGGTGATGCCGTGGCCGGTCCACAGCTTCAGGACATACTCGGCCGGTGTGCCCTGCGCGGTTCCACCCAGGTGCGCATGCATATCCACGAATCCAGGGAGCACATAGTGCCCCTCCAGGTCGATCTCGTGGTCGCCTGCTTCGGGACGGTCGTCCTCATCTATGGGGACGCCGGGATGTCCCACGCTTTCAATATCGACGATGCGATTGTCTTCGATCACAATGTCCACCGGGCCTACAGGCGGAGCTCCGGTGCCATCAATGAGCGTGGCGCCACGTAATACGAGTCGCTCGTAGGGGCCATTGCCCTCGTCATCGGCGCGGTCGGGAGCTGAGGGGAGTCCGTTGTCTTGAGCAGTGACGGGCAGCACGCACAGAAGCAGGGCAAGTGTCGTCCCCCATATGGTGTAGGCAGAGGAGCATCGGGTAGGCATACAGCGTGAGTGTAAGTGGATTGATGGGCAAGCATCGGGGGCGTACTAGACGCAAGATAACGTGTTACGCCAGGAGTTGCAACGGCGTCTTCCTCCTCGTGTGATCAAACGAACCCACCCTTCCGTAACGCATGCAGCGGGAGCCCCACCAAACGTAGTGCTGTGTTACA
>CAZZCI010000485.1:0-1764 GCA_964653015.1 uncultured Rhodothermales bacterium | reverse complement strand
GAGTGCAGGAGCGAAGTGCACGGCTGCCTTACAACCCCACCGCCACCCCGTCCAAACGCGGATCGGCGCTGCCATGATAGGTCACCGTGCCGTCGTCATCATACTGGATGTGCACGCCGTGTGCCCGTCCCCAGCGGCTGCGTACATTGAGCGACCAGCCGCGTGATTCCAGGTTCTTTTGCACGTCCTGCGGAAAGCCGTGGCGCTCCAGCCAGACGGTTTCCGGACGCCACTGGTGGTGAAACCGCGGGGCCGTAATGGCTTGTTCGATATCCATCTCGTGGTCAATCACATTCATGATCACCTGAAACACCGTCGTGATGATCGTGGACCCGCCCGGCGAGCCAATCACAAGCTGCAAGCGCCCGTCGGGATCTTCCACGATCGTGGGCGTCATCGAGGAGAGCATCCGCTTGTTCGGGGCCACCGCATTGCGTTTGGATCCGAGCAGGCCAAACTGGTTGGGCACGCCTGGCTTCAGGCTGAAGTCATCCATCTCGTTGTTCAGGAAAAACCCGGCGCCATCCACCACGACCTTCGAGCCGTACGCGCTGTTAATCGTCGTCGTTACGCTCACGGCTTGTCCGTCGGCATCCACGACCGAGTAGTGGGTGGTCTCCATCGATTCAGCGCCCGCGGGCACGCCATGCGACACCGAATCGCTCGGAGTGATGCGGTTGGGATCGACATCTGACATCCGGGTGTGCATAAACGCCGGGTCTAAAAGTCCGTCAATGGGCATCTCCACAAAGTCAGGATCGCCCATCCACTCGGCGCGGTCGGCATACACGCGGCGCATGGCCTCGCCCATTGCATGGATGGTGGCGCTGGCGTTGAGTCCGTATTCGGCCACGTCGTGGTCTTCGGCTGCGTTTAGCAGTTGCGCCAGGGCGACGCCACCGGAAGACGGCGGGCCCATCGACAGGACGCGGTGGTTGTGGTAGGTGGATACGACCGGTTCGCGCTCAACTGAGGTGTACGAGGCCAGGTCGTCATGCGTGATGAGCCCATCGCCGCGCTGCATCTCAGCGACGATAAGATCGGCGGTAGGTCCACGGTAAAAGCCGTTGCGTCCGTTCTCGCGGATGCGAATGAGCACGTTTGCCAGATCGGGCTGGCGCAGGATCTGCCCCGGTTCGTAGCGTCCGCCATGGTCGGAATCATCTCCAAAATAGCGGCGCGTGCTGTCGAACGCATTGAGGTCATCTCGGGCGCGGTTGAGGGCCTGCGCTTGCGTCGGGAGCACCTCGAATCCGTTGATGGCCAGGTCGATGGCGGGCGCCAGCACGGCCTCGCGGGAGAGGGTGCCGTACTCCTCCAGGGCGTGCAGCAGCCCGTCTACGGTGCCGGGCACACCCGAAGCGAGGTGGCCACGGCGGCTCCGTTCTGGAACCGCGTTGCCTTGCGCATCCAGGTAGGCATCGGGTGTAGCGGCGGCGGGAGCGGTTTCGCGGTGGTCAATGGTGAGGGCGGTGCCGCCGGGCTGGCGCAGCACCAGAAAGCCGCCCCCGCCGAGATTGCCGGCCCGGGGAAAGACGACCGCGAGCGCAAACCCGACAGCTACAGAAGCATCCACCGCGTTACCGCCCTGCTCCAACATCTGGCGCCCGGCCTCAGCTGCTGCAGGATGGGCGGCCACGACCATGCCCTCGGTGCCGTACTCCGGCGTAGCGAACGCCGTCGGCATGGGGGCCGCCGGTGCTACGGAGGGCGTCAGCAGGGCGCCTCCCCATACAAGCAATACGAGAAGAGTGATGCGTGTGG
>CAZZCI010000484.1:0-1767 GCA_964653015.1 uncultured Rhodothermales bacterium | reverse complement strand
CGCATCTGCTTGCAGCGCTTGAGCCACTTTTTCTTTTTCTGAAGGTGGCGTAGACTCATGTCGGCTTGCTTCATGCCAAATCGTTCTTTAGCCTTTTGGTGTACGTCACGAATATGCACCGATTTGCCACGGTCTTGTAGCGCATACGCGACTGCAGTAGCCAGTTCACTACACTCTTTGCGGAGCTTCTCCTCGCGCGCTTTGATGTCGAGGCCAGCACCCGGAGAAGCGTTCTGGTTGCCCTGAAACTGTTGCCGTTGCACCCGTAGGCGTCCGGACTGCTCCATCTCCACGCGGTGCGTTTGAAAATCGCCCTGACTGACCTGCTTCATCGCCCAGCTGCTGCGGTCAGACTCGGTCGTTTTTTCGGGAGGGGTACGGTTGCTTTTCTCTTTCCGAGTTCGGATGCCTTCTTGCACCTCACGTGTCATCCAATCGAGCGTCTCTGAGAGTCCTAAGTCGCCCGAGGTAAACACGTCGCATACGTTGGCGGCGTCGCTCCAAGGTGCAAAGTAACGCATGCCCCGAAAGATTTGCTGGAGGCACTTCGAACGTGCACTAACCAGGTCGAGCTTGGCAATGACGCTGATTGTTTTTATGTCGGTGCCTTCGCCAATCATGTCGACTTGCACCATCACATCAACCTCGCCATTGCGGTAGGCATCGAGGCGTTCTTCGCGTTCGTGTCGAGGCACATCCTGGCCGATGCGCGTCACTGAGAGCCATCCGTAGCGGCGGCGCATGAAGTCGAGCACATCGGCGGCGTGGCGATTGCTCATGCAAATGACGAGCATCTGGTGGTTGCGTACCACGTTGCCATGTGCCCCCCGATGCTTTGCTCGTTTGGCTTGTAGCCGGGCTACAGCGGGGCCAAGTAAGGTGTCGAGATACACATCATGAAAGCGAAGGTGACGCCGCGCAAAGTATCGATCGAGCGTAGCCGCATCACCAGAAACGGTATCTTTGAGCTCGGCTAGCGTGCATTCAACGGTGCGTCCCGACGTTTCCTCCTGCATTGTGATACTGTAGTCGATCACATGAGCCTCTACGCGTTTCAGGATCTCGCCTTCGGCGTGGGCATCACGAAGAGATACTTCATGCAGCGCGCGGTAAAACGTCGATTCGGTGCCATCGTCGTGCGAGATAGTATCGTGCGGCACGCCAAAGAGCGGCTCGCCGTCGCTTCGAATGGGGGTGCCAGATAGGCCGATAAGTGCTTCGTACGGAATCATACGTACAGCATCCGACCAGGCGCTTTCTTGAGGCAGGTGGTGAATTTCATCCAACACAAAGAGGGTGTCACCGCGTCCGGCATACGTGCGAAGCGCCTCGTTTCCGCTCTGTCCGCATGCGTACTGGTACGTAGCAATGACAATGGGGATGTTTCGGTTTTTGAGAAACACCGCGTCGGAGTCGGCGATGCAGAACGGCAGGCGCGGGCCGCCAATCCAGCTAAGCATTTGTGCAAGCTCTTGCGGGTCGGCGTATTGGTCGCGCAAGTTACCACGGGGCACGAACACAATGAGCCGGTCGCACACGCCCATGGCGCGAGCTACACAAAAAGACGCGAGGGCGATTAGGGTTTTGCCGTAGCCAGGTACAAATACGCCCAGGTGATTGCGCTCGCCCCGTTCATAGGCAGCAGCTAGCTTGCGAAGAAACGTGAACTGGCCATCGCGAAAGGAGAAGTCTGGAGCCGGATGCAGACCGGGGAGATGGGTGGGGGAGCGCATGCACGTAAGGACTGGCAAGAGAGACACAACGTAT
>CAZZCI010000483.1:0-1773 GCA_964653015.1 uncultured Rhodothermales bacterium | reverse complement strand
CCAACTCGGGCAGAGCGTCGGTCACAGCATTCGTGATGAGATGAACGCCGCGTGGATAGGGATCAAGCGTAAGCGTGCGTTGCGTCCAATGCATTGGAAGTTCAGGTAAATTGAGAGCGCAGCGTGTACGTACCTAAAAGCGCATGCATGACAGGGCTCACTCAGCACGGGGCGGATACAGATCGACCCAGACCGGGAAGTGGTCGCTGGCCCACCCGGCATGGTCGCGGTCGAGCGGACGCCAGATGCCGGTATCTTCTACGTCGAGTGTCTGCGACGGCAGCACGTAGTCTACGCGTCGGCCCCACTCGGCGGTGTGATCGGGCTCCAGGTCGGGAAACGCCTGTGTACCGTCCTCAGTAGCCACCGGACGAAGCGCCTGCACGCGGGGGTGCTCAAGAATCTGCTCAATTGCCCCCTCTACACTGCTTCCACCCGACGGATCCGCATTCTGATCGCCCATGATTACAAACGGAGCATCATCGGCAAATCCCCCAGTTTGCGTGGAGTCGTCGTAGATGTAGGCAGCATCGTCGAGATAGTCGGCCCAGAAGCGAATCTCGTCGTGGTTGCGCAAGACGTTTCTTTGCTCGGGGCCATCAAACGCGGGCGGCGTGGGGTGGCTAGCCAATACGTGAAGCACCGCTCCGTTTGGCAGTTCGACTGGCACGTCCCAGTGACTTTTTGAGCTTAAGCGAAACTCGTCCCAGACCTCATCATCGTACCAGGGTTCATCGGTTTCGGGGTCGACGGGGCGACGAGCATCGGGCATATCGCTCCACGCGAACAGCCGAAACGTGCGTATCTCATCTTCCTGGATGTCCAGCCCATCGCGCACGAGCAGGCCCATGGCATACTGTCCAGGAAAGGTGCCAAATCCCCAGGCGTCCTCACCATACGCACGACCCTCATCGTTCTGAGGTGGCGGTTCGGTATCGGATGGGGCTGCGGGAATGTCGGGAACGGTGGTTACTGCCTCGCCATCGCGGTTGAGGTCGTATCCGCTTGCTTCGCCCGTGTTAGTGGGGGCCATAAACGCCTGAAAGGAGAGGGCTTCAAGCGAATCGGCCTGTGGGGTAGCCAGATAGTTTTCGGCGAACCGGCGTGCGTTTTGTCCCTCGGGCTCTCCTTCTTGATAGCCGGGCGCTCCGGGCTGATCGTAGGTCATCTCCTGCACGAGCAGAATATCGGGCTGCAGATATTGTATGATCGCGGCAGCGCGTTGCATCCGGGCATGATCCGTACGACGCAACGCATCTGTACGCATGTCCTCGATGTTGTAGGTCATGACACGAAGCGGTTCCGCAGACGTATCAGACGGATCTTGGGAGGCGTCACATCCCATAAGCCCAAGAAGTCCAATGAGTACCAGGCTCGTACCGAGAAGATGAACAATCCGTTCTGGCATAGATCAAGAAAGGGGGAAACAGAAAGTAAACGCGTGTACGTGCTCAAAACCGGGACGACTGCGATTTTAGGCCGATACCTCTTTCAGATAGGCTGCCAGGTTGTCGAAGTCTACCGCCGTTTGGTCGCCGCTGGCCATGTGCTTAAGCTGGGCAGCGCCGTCGGCGAGTTCGTTGCCGCCAATGATGGCGGTGAACGGGGCATTTTGACGATTGGCCTCGCGCATTTGAGCTTTTAGCGAGCGGCCCTTCAAGTCATGAGCCGCGTGAATGCCTTGGTTGCGAAGCGCATGCACCGTCTTAAAAACCCAGGCCTCGGCTTCTTCGCCCAATGCCGCAAAGAATACGGTGGGGGTCTCCGCATCGG
>CAZZCI010000482.1:0-1776 GCA_964653015.1 uncultured Rhodothermales bacterium | reverse complement strand
AGAGCTACCGCTGCGGCGTGCCTGAGGGGCCTGTCGCGAAGCTGCGCGAGATGCGAGACGATGAGACAACGGGCACCTCCATTCGCTTCTGGCCCGACGGCACCATCTTCAAAAACACTGACTTTCGGTTTGATACGCTCTCCGATCGCCTGCAAGAACTGGCGTTTCTGAATCGTGGAGTGCGCATTACGCTCGAAGATGAGCGCGAAGACGATGAGGACTTGCGCACAGAGGAGTATTACTCCGAAGGCGGCATTAAAGAGTTCGTCGAGTACCTTGATGAGGCGCGTGATCCTATCATCGACGACACCATTTACATTGCCGATGAGTCGGGCGAGGTGCCCGTCGAGTTGGCTATGCGCTACAACGATAGCTACAACAAGACGGTGCTGTCGTTTGTGAACAACATCAACACGCATGAGGGCGGTACGCACATCTCCGGCTTTCGGCGCGCCCTTACCCGTACGTTGAAAGGGTACGCCCAAAAGAACGGCATGCTCAAGAAGCTAAAGTTTGACCTTTCGGGCGATGACTTTCGCGAGGGGCTCACGGCTGTGCTCTCCGTTAAGGTCGCGGAGCCGCAGTTTGAGGGCCAGACCAAAACCAAGCTGGGCAACTCGGAGGTGCAAGGCATTGTAGAGTCGCTCATCAACACGCGGCTGGGACAGTGGCTTGAAGACCACCCCAATCAGGCCGAGTCCATCATCAACAAGGTGGTGTTGGCCGCGCAAGCACGCGCTGCGGCACGCAAAGCCCGTGAACTCGTGCAGCGCAAGAGCGCCTTTACCAGCGGTGGCCTTCCGGGGAAGCTGGCCGACTGCGCCTCGCGCGATCCGGAAGAAAGCGAGTTGTATCTGGTAGAGGGGGATTCGGCAGGGGGATCCGCCAAGCAAGCGCGCGATCGTCACTTTCAGGCCATCCTGCCGCTGCGCGGAAAGATCCTGAACGTGGAGAAAGCACGCCTCGACCGGATCCTCGAAAACAACGAGATCCAGAACATGGTGACGGCGCTGGGCACCGGCCTCACCAGCACCGAAGAGGAGTTCGACGTGTCGCGGCTGCGCTATCATCGCATTGTGATTATGACAGATGCCGACGTAGATGGGGCCCACATCCGCACGCTGCTGCTGACGTTCTTCTATCGTCAGTTGCGCCCGCTCATCGAGCACGGCTACGTGTACATTGCACTGCCGCCCCTGTATCGCATCCAGCATGGCAAAGACGAATACTACCTGTGGACTGATGAGGCCATGCGCGAAAAGATGGCTGAACTCCGAAATAAAGGCCGTGCGAAGCCCAGCCTGCAGCGCTACAAGGGACTTGGCGAGATGAACCCCGAGCAATTGTGGACTACCACCATGGATCCCGATACGCGTAAGGTGCAGCAGGTGTCGATCAACGACGCCGCCGGCGCCGACCGGATCTTCAGCACGCTTATGGGCGGTGCCGTAGAACCGCGCCGCAAGTTCATCGAGCGCAACGCCAAGTACGCGACCATCGATGTGTAGTCCGCCACGGATACCATGACGGGTCCAGAGCTTTCCATTGTCGTGCCCGTGTATAACGAGGCCGCATCGTTGTCCGAGTTGGCCGAGCGCCTGCGGGCAGCTTGTGCCGATTATGCCTTCGAAGTCTGGCTCGTAGACGACGGCTCCACCGACGATTCGTGGAGCACAATCGACCAGCTCCACCACGAGGATGAGCGTTTCAAAGGGATCCGCCTGCAGCGCAACTACGGGAAGTCCGCTGCCCTTGCGGTGGGCTTTGAGCATGTGC
>CAZZCI010000481.1:0-1807 GCA_964653015.1 uncultured Rhodothermales bacterium | reverse complement strand
AGCACTACGATGTATTCTTGGGGTTGAACCCGTAGGTTGTTTAAGGGTATCGTAAGCATCTAGCGCCCTTGCTCTTGTAGATGGCTACGCGGGTAGCACTTCGGCATGACGTTAACTGATTTACGGCTTCGCTCTTTCCGCGCACATGCCCATACCGAAGTACAGTTTGCCCCTAAGATCAACGTACTGATAGGGGAAAATGGGGTGGGAAAGACCAATGTGCTAGAGGCGATTCACTACCTGTGTATCACCAAGAGCTTTGTGGCCTCTAACGACCGCTACGCGGTACGGCAAGAGGCGCCCTACTTCGAAATCGAGGGTACGGTGGAAGGCGTACGGCGTGATGCGGTGCAGGCTAAGCTCGTGTACATGCCGCGCGAAGGCAAAAAGATGTTCATCAATGATGCTCCGTTAGATCGGTTGGCCGATGTGGTGGGGCAGTTTCCGGTCGTGGTGCTAGCGCCCGAAGACCACGCGCTGACTGCCGAAGGCCCCGATGAGCGGCGCCGCTTTTTGAACAACATCCTGAGCCAGGCGCGTCCGGCGTACATGGATACGCTGATGAAGTACCATCGCGCCCGCAAGCAGCGCAATGAACTGCTGCGGCAGTACCGGAAGAAGCCATCGCCTCCGCCCGAGGCGTTACTGCAGCCATGGACCGAAAAGCTGGTGCAGCTGGGTAGTCAGGTGGTGGCGCGCCGCCAATCTTTTCTTGGTGAGTTTGCGTCGTATCTCGAAGACGCATACGCACGTATCCAAACGGTGGCCGAACATCCAACCATTACGTACGACACCTTCGCCGACGATGTAACGGATGATCCCGAGGAGGTAGCCGATGCATTTCGGGATCGTCTTCACGAGAAGAAAGACCATGAGTCCAAGCGAGGCACGACGCTTGTTGGCCCCCAGCGCGATGAGTTGGTGTTTCGGCTTGACGATCTGGAGGTCCGCCGGTATGCCTCACAAGGGCAACATCGCACGTTTGCGATGGCGCTGAAGCTGGCACAATATTTTTACCTCTCCGACCGTCTTAATCGACGTCCGCTGTTGCTGCTTGACGATGCGTTTGGAAAGCTAGACCGTACACGGACGGATGTGTTTATGGAGTTGCTTCAGTCAGATGACGTTGGGCAAAGCTTTATCACCGCGACACGAGCCGCTCCGTTTACGCAAGCTGTACCGTTTGGTGAAGCGCACCATCAGTTGTACCAGGTGGATACCCACGAGGGAGCTGCACGTATCACGTACGCAGACGAGTATGCGCCCATCCCGTCGTCATAATAGTGCAATACCAGGAGCATAGAAGACGAGCACGCGTACATTGCTCTTACTCAACGATGATTCAGCGATTAGCATAGCAGCTGCAATAAGCCATGAAGTCACCGAAACGCACGTCATCGACGCCTCTCACTTCAACGCTTCGCCGTCATCTGCTTGCCCCAGTGCTGTTGCTGGCCCTGGCCTTTGTGCTAAGTGGATGCACGCGGGGCATCAATCCGGTAACAGGGAATACCCGTGCGCTGGGGTATACCTGGGAGCAAGAGAAAGAGCTTGGGCGTGAAGCCGATAAGCAGATTCAGCAGCAGTATGGTGTATACGATGATGATGAGCTGGGGGCGTACGTTGATGGCATTGCCCGCAGGGTGCTGGCTGAAAGCCACATGCGGCGTCCAGACACACCTGCTCAGTTCCGCGACACTGAGTTCACGTTTCGCGTGTTAGACAGCCCGATCTTGAATGCGTTTGCTCTGCCAGCCGGGTACATCTATGTGTCGCGCGGGCTGCTTACGCACATGAACAACGAAGC
>CAZZCI010000480.1:0-1815 GCA_964653015.1 uncultured Rhodothermales bacterium | reverse complement strand
TTTACTCACTGCGTTCGTCAGTCGCTTCGCTCGTGTCAGGCTCCGCTTCGCTACGCTCAAGATGACAATGCATGTACGAAGCAGTGCATGCCCAAAACCGTCGTGTGAACTCACTTACACTACACGACATCGTCTTCTGACTGCTCGGGCGGAGTCAACAGTTCATCGCCTTGCTCAAAGTCCGGACTCATCGCCACCATCATCTTCCGAAAGCGCTCAAGCTGCGAGAACGAAAGCCCTACATCCAACCCGCCGACTTGGATGGTGAGCGAGCGTGTTTGCAACATCGCTCGGAAATCATCGATGGGAAGCGAAAGACGCATAAACTCGCCAATGCCGACAAACTCCGGATCCTCGCGTTTCGACACGTTCCGCCACCG
This sequence comes from uncultured Rhodothermales bacterium, assembly GCA_964653015.1. Taxonomy (GTDB): domain Bacteria; phylum Bacteroidota; class Rhodothermia; order Rhodothermales; family Salinibacteraceae; genus Longimonas. The sequence goes on along the minus strand of CAZZCI010000480.1, from coordinate 1,435 downwards.
ATATTCCCAGTTATCGGCCTGAATCGACACATCATCGTAGTCGAGCCACTGTACGTTGTGCGTACCACTCGACAGCAGCATCCGTACCGACTCGGGCGTACAACCTTCGCCCTCGCATGTAGCTTGGGCCTTCACATAGATGATCTGCCGTCCCGAGGTGCCCAGTCCGCTGCCGCCGCGTTCAATGCGTATCGGACGTGTTTCATAGACCGATTGGTCACGCTCGGCATTGTACGTTGTCTGTACCGTTTCACCTGTGGTGGTGCATCCCGACGATAGCCCCATAAGCAGCGCCAGACAAAAAGCCGTTCCTGTAAAAAGTAGAGATCGCATATCAATATAAGATGTTGAGAAGAGGGTAGCGTTAGGTCATGGTTCAAGGAAAAGTGGCACCTAAGTAAGTCAGCAGAAATACGTTTACACCTTGTCATCGCGAGGAGGGAGCTTGCGACCGACGTGGCGATCTCATGCCGTGCGATTGGGCAGTACCGCCCAGTTTGAAGGCACAAGATTGCACTCTAAAGGTGCGTCCTCGCTGCACTCACAGTGCTGCGCCGTTAGTCCCCTTGTAATGACAATACGCAACGATACATTTGTAAGCTTACCTGGTTAACCCCACATTCGTTGAGCTTGCATATTTACTGCACATAATAGTCGTAAGACGATTCAAAAACAAGGTGTGGACCTCAGAAGGTTGAAAGTCGCTTCTGTTGGTCCGCTTTTCAAACCGTCTCCCGTTCCCGGCATTGCATCCGCCGTTAGCAACTGCTACGTTATAACTCTTCGGGGCCTTGTGGCCAATCTTTTCGCTACGATATTGCACATATAGACCTATGAGCGACCTTTTTGACACCATCGTGTCCTTGTCCAAGCAGCGCGGCTTCATCTTTCAGTCGTCCGAGATCTACGGCGGCCAGGCGGCCACGTACGACTACGGTCCGCTGGGCGTGGAGCTGAAGCGCAACGTGAAAGCCCTCTGGTGGCAGGAGATGGTGTACGGCCACGGCGACATTGTGGGGCTGGATGCGGCCATCATGATGCATCCGAAAACGTGGGAGGCCTCGGGCCACACCGAAGCGTTCAACGATCCGCTGATCGACGATAAGGCGTCGAACCATCGCTACCGCGCCGATGAACTGATCGAAGACCACATCCGCGACCTGCGCCAGGATGGCGAGATGGAGCAGGCCGAAGCGGTGTACGAGCGTCTCGTAGCCGCGCTCAACAGCGACGACATGGCGGGCGATCTGTACGACATCATCCAGGACGAGGAGATCCGCGCGCCTCGCTCCGGCGCCTTCGACTGGACGCCCGTACGGCAGTTCAACCTGATGTTCGAAACCCACGTGGGCCCCGTTGCTGAAACAGGCGACCGCATCTTCCTGCGTCCGGAGACGGCCCAGGGTATCTTCGTGAACTTCCATAACGTGCGCGA
>CAZZCI010000479.1:0-1816 GCA_964653015.1 uncultured Rhodothermales bacterium | reverse complement strand
CCGTTTCGAGTGAGCGTGTCGCCTCAACGGTTACCTCTGGAAGCTCCACGACGGTCGTATCCGCCTGCCCAAATACAGGCAGCACGATGCCAAAGGCGAGTAGGCAAACAATAACGGGGCGATACATACAGTCAGCAGAAAGATGAATAGCTAAACGCAACATCCCAACGCTTCTTTCTAGTGACCGATTCCCACCACTCGCTACGATTCCGCAATAGTGCACCACGCCTCTCCTGGCACGACTACGCAGATTTGCTCCATTCGGGCGGATGAAGGCGACGCAGGCGAAACGAGTTTGCTGTAACGAGGGCACTGCTGCCTGCCATAATAATGACCGCTGCGATAGGGTGAAGCAGTCCCGCCAGGGCCATGCCCACTCCTATGCCGTTGTACGCGAACGTCCATGCCAGATTCTGCTTCACGATGCGTGTCGTCTGCGCCGACAGGTTGGCCAGCCACGGCAGCATGCGCAGGTCGTCGCGATAGAGCGTAATGTCGGCGGCTTGCAGCGTGACCGGCGCCCCCTGCACCACAGCGATGCCCACATCGGCCTCGGCCAGCGCAGCAGCGTCGTTGATGCCGTCGCCCACCATAGCAACCGGGCCATCGGCCTCACGCCAGCGCGCCAGGGCTTCGATCTTTGCTTCGGGGGTCTGCCCCGCTGTTACAGGCAGATTGAGCGCGTCGCCCAGTCGCTGCGCCGCCTCGGGCTGGTCGCCAGTAAGCAACTGGAGCGTGTAGCCGTGGTTGCGGAGCGCGTTGAGTGCGGGTGCGGCGTCGGCGCGAGGCTGCTCCGTCAGCAGAAGCACCCCGGCCACCACGTCATCGTACGTCACAAACAGGCGGACGCGTCCTGCTGCTGATGGCACGGCTTCGGAAGGCGGCGCTTCAATTCCGAGTCGGTCAAGCAGCGCAGAGCTCCCCACCCCGATGCGCCGGGGTCCGGTGGGCGTATCTACCTGTCCTACAACACCGGCTCCGGGTACTGTGTGCACATCGTGAGCGGCAGGCGGGGAATCTGTTTTGGGAGCCTGCGAGGCAGCCGCTTGAATGGCTCGTCCCAGCACATGATGCGTGTTGGCCTCAACGGCTGCGGCATATTGCAGCAGCTCTTCTGGATCTGGAACGGATTCTTGAGCGGATGCGAGGGCCACCGCCTCAACCTGCACCTCGTCTGCCTCAAGGCGGCTGAGCGTTCCTGTCTTGTCGAACGCGATGGTGCGTACGCGATGCAGGTCGAGCAGCGTCTGCCCATCGCGGATGAGCACGCCATGCTTCGAAGCCCGCCCGTGTGCAAGCACCCGAGCGAGGGGTACTGCAAGTCCGAGCGCACACGGACACGTGATGAGCACCACGCTCAGGGCCACATAGAGCGCTTTCTCGGCACCGGCGGCCATCCACCAGCCTACAAACGCCCCCAGCGCAAGCACAATAACACCCGGAATCAGCACGCGCATGATCTGCTCGGTGCGCCGCGCCAGACGGCTGGGGCGCGCCAGGGCCTCCTGCATGGCCGACTCTATGTGCTCCATGCGGCGGTCTGCGCCGGTAGCTGTAATCCGTAGCGTGAGCGTACCGTCTACGACATGCGTCCCCGCAAAGCAGCGGCTTCCTTCCGAGACGGCTTCAGGCGTTGACTCACCGGTGAGCTGGCGCGCATCCACAAAACTCTGCCCAGCTTCCACGACGCCATCGGCGGGCACCACGTCGCCTGCATGCAGACGGATGCGGTCGTCGGGCTGCAATGCATCGACAGGCACAGTGTCGTTCGTGGGGGCTACGCGCTCGTAGGTCGTATCGGGCACCGAGAGCAGTG
>CAZZCI010000478.1:0-1824 GCA_964653015.1 uncultured Rhodothermales bacterium | reverse complement strand
GACTCACATCGTATCTTCGTACAGGGTGAGCAATCGGTTGGATGCGTCATTGGCCGAGAGAAGCATAGCAGCTGCTCCGTCTACATGGGGCGTCTCTTGTAGCGGAACGGTAGCTCCAGCCCGGTTCATTCCTAAGCTTAGATACTCACCGGTTCCCGAATCGACATCTTCGGGTAAGGACCGTGCGTGGGCCGAATCATCAGGGGTGAATACAAAGTGAGGCTGGTGGGTCATGTGCTCATGCCCGTTGTATTCTTGCGAAGCCAACCACGGAAAGAGCGCACTTTGCCACCCAAAACCATGTACAATGTCGGGAATCCATCGTAGCGACACAAGCGTTTCGAGAATGGCGCGGTTAAAAAATAAGGCATGGCTTTCTGGGAACGAAGTGCTTCCGGGTGTTTCAGGGATATGCGTGGCATGCTCCATAAAATAGACTTGGACACGCGTATCGGGCACAGAGGCTACCTTTACAGTGCAAGCATCGGTGCCGCCATTGATAGGTACTTCCGTCCCCGAAAGCCGAATCACCTCGTGCAGATGATTACGCCGGTCGCTAATCGCCCCAAACTTCGGCATGAATACGCGCACATCGTAGGGGCCTGCATCTTGCGTTTCTTCAGCCAGCGCACGCACACGGGTGGATAACGGACTAGCTTCGGTGAACGGCTCCATTTCACCAGTAATGTACAGTAAGCGGGTTGGCTGCGCCATAAAACCAAGGATGATGATTAAGTACGCGAGAGCAGATCGGACTCCAGTTGCTCTCTGTGGGGCGAGGCGTGTCACTATATTGTAAAGGAAAATCCCTCCAATTGCAATGCGGATCGGTCCTTGACGCGCAAGGTACACTTTGTCGAATCTTTTATTTCACAAGGAAGAAAGATGCTGAATCACCGTTGTTTGCACAAGGTACCTTGATACACCACTTGTTTGCTTCCAGAATCCTCTACTCATTACGCTCTCATTGGTATGTCTACCTCCACGTCTAGCCCCCGCATTCGTCCACTAAGCTACAACCACGGCATCCTCTTTTTTGATGGTGTGTGCACCCTCTGCAATGGCTTTGTTAATTTCATCATTGATCACGACACACGGGGCTATTTTAAGATAGGGGCCTTGCAACAGGATACGGCACGCTCGTTTCTCGACTCTGCAGGGTATGATCCCGATGCGCTAGACAGCCTTGTCCTTGTCGAAAAGGGGCGGGTGTACCGCCAGTCGGATGCGGCTCTTCGCGTTGTCCAACAACTAGACGGAGCGTGGCCGTTGCTGGCTGTGTTTGCCGTCTTGCCTCGTTCGATCCGAGATGCTATCTACCGTTGGGTCGCTGCCAACCGGTATCGCTGGTTTGGCAAACGTGCACAATGCCGTGTGCCCACCCCTGACCTCGAAAGTCGTTTTTTAGATCCGAGCCCTACAGCACCCTCCAGTTCCGCAAGCCAATAACGTCAATAGGGGAGATGGTTCGACGGGCTTCAGACCCGTTTGAGGCTCTTCGCTTGGACGCTGAAAGTACGTCCTTGCTGCAGTCGGAGTACCCAAACCTGTTGACTTCTCCCCCGACTAAAGATCGCACCTGTTTAGCGCGGCTCAATGGCCGCCACGAGAGACGAGGTCATATCGTGCTGCAGGTCATCCTGACGCTACCAGGCGGAAGGATCTCAACGCCATGCCTACGGACTTGCCACGTTCGGTGCACGCAGCGGGCACCTCGTGGACACTGAGCAGCAGCGCCCCCGGCCATCTAGCGCTGAGATGCTTCACTGCGTTCAGCATGACATCTATAGAAGGGTCTCGCGGTACGCTGTATCTGTTTAGCAG
>CAZZCI010000477.1:0-1836 GCA_964653015.1 uncultured Rhodothermales bacterium | reverse complement strand
GCCATCAACCCAGGCACCCCTATCAGCGCCATTAACGCGGTGCTGCCGATGGTAGATATGGTATTGGTGATGTCGGTGAACCCGGGATTTAGCGGACAAGCGTTCATCCCCGCCAGCACCATGCGCATCCAACAGCTTCGCCGACAGCTCAATGCGCTAGGATCCAATGCCGCTCTACAAGTCGATGGCGGCGTGAAACCCGACAATGCCCGTGCCCTGCTGGATGCGGGTGCAACGGTGCTTGTGGCTGGGAGCGCTATCTTTGATGGTAGCGATGCTGTTGCCGAAAATGTACAGACGTTTCGGGACACGATCATGCTTGAAGCGTAACTAAAGACAGGGCCACCATGACAAACCGAACACCTGTATCCCATTCTCTACAAGGATTCTGAGTTCCTCATGGATACTCCTGTTGCCCTGGTTACCGGTGCCAATGCTGGAATCGGCAAAGCGACCGCCGAGGGGCTGCTTCGCGACGGCTATCATGTCCTTCTTTGGTGCCGAACCCTCGAAAGCGCTGCCACAACAGCCCGTGATCTGGAAGCGAACACCGGATCGTCGCGCATCGACACCGTCGCTGCCGACTTGACCGACTTTGATGCCATCCGCGAAACCGCCATCACGGTGCTTGATCGCTACGATCGCCTCGATGTGCTTATCAATAATGCCGGGGTGATTAAGACCGAACGGGAAACCAATGAGGAGGGCATCGAAGAAACGTTTGCCGTGAATTACCTGGCTCCGTTTCTGCTCTCGCACAAGTTGCTCCCCCTGCTCAAACACACGGCTGCTGAGCAGGGCGAAGCCCGCATTGTAAATGTGGGATCCGATGCCCATCGCGGGGCCCTGCGCTTCAACGCCGATGCCATGAGCAACGGCGAAGCCGGACTCACGGCCTACATGCAATCGAAACTGGCCCTGGTGCTTTTTACCAATGAGCTGGCGCGGCGCCTGCAGGACACTGGCGTTACCGTAAACTGCGTGCATCCAGGGGTTGTCTCCACTAACATTTGGAACGGCCCCGGCCTGCTCTCGTGGTTTGTGCGCCGCATCCAGTGGCTGTTCAAGTCGCCCGAAAGTGGGGCCGAAGGCCCGCTGTATGTGGCGACCTCACCAGAGCTTACGGGACAAACAGGGCTCTACTTCGATGGCACCTCGCAAGCCAAGCCGTCGATTGCTGCGTTTGATGAGAAAGCGGCCGCCGAGCTTTGGAACCGCAGCCGCGACCTTGTAGACCTCGATCCCACTGAAATGACGTACACCTGATTTCCTCTTCATGCTCGACCTGTCCGACCAAACCGTTCTCGTTACTGGAGCCAGCCGGGGCATCGGGCGAGCCATTGCGATTGCGTGCGCCCAAGCAGGAGCCGCTGTAGCTGTCCACTACGGACACAGTGCCGACGCCGCCTTCGATGTGGCCGAGGCATGCGGCGCCAACGCGCACACGTTTCAAGCCGATCTAACCGACCTCGACGCGACCCATGCCCTCTTCGATGCCGTCGCTTCCACCTACGGGGCGGTGGATGGGCTCGTACTCAATGCCGGCGTGGCCCGTCACATGCCGCTCGATGCCGACCGCTCCGCTTGGCACGCCGACTGGCAGGACACCATGCACGTGAACCTGCGCGCTCCCGAAGTGCTGTGCCGCCACGCCCTGCGCCACTTTCGCGCCAACGGAGGCGGACGCATCGTGAGCGTGGCCTCGCGCGCAGCCTTTCGGGGCGATACGCTCGACTACATGGCCTATGCTGCCTCGAAAGCTGGACTCGTCGCCCTCACTCGGTCAATCGCTCGCGGGGCCGGATCCGACAACGTGAAGGCGTTTACACTCGCCCC
>CAZZCI010000476.1:0-1843 GCA_964653015.1 uncultured Rhodothermales bacterium | reverse complement strand
TCAGCTGGGAGCAGCTCGACCACGTGAAAGCCCTCAAGGAAGCTGCTAAGCAACGCGCTTAACGTCCATGTTCACGGAGTCCTTCACTCCTACCGTGTCACACTTAAATGTTAAACACTCATAGTCATCCCGGCCAAGGCGCCCCAGCGCTGCAGAGCCGGGATCTAACCTGAAAGCATGGGCCGATCATCGGGTCACGTACAACTCGAACATTGACTTAGGCAGGGCGGCTCGATCACCCAGAGCCTGATGAACGCCAACAGGTCTTGGAGGCGTCACAGCACGCTGTGACGTTACGAGACCGTCCACACCAAGCACCCCTTCTTGCGGACGTACCATGACAGGTTTCTTGAGGGAGATAGGACGTAGAGTTTGACACAACCCTCCCACCTAACTTTCAGGCTTGACACTCTCCCACCCTGCCTTAACCCGTTGTTTTTATAATACGTAGCCATGTTGATTTCTCTACGCTACCTACTCACCATTGGGGTGCTGGTGCTCTCTACAGCCGGGCTTGGCTGCGAGGCCGAAAGCGAGCACCCTCCATCAGTCGAGGCTGCTAACGGACCGGCTACAGTCGATTATGTGGATACGGCTGCAGCGTCCGTACGCGAAGAAACGCCTGCCGTACCCGCCGATACCATTGCCGATTCGCGACGTACAGCCGTAACACGTGCTGTGGAAACCGCCTCGCCTGCCGTTGTGAGCATCGGGGTGGAGCGAATTGAACGAGTGCGCGACCCATTTTTCGACGACCCGTTCTTCCGCCACTTTATGCAGCGCCCTCCTCGTGAGCGGCAGACCCGAGGCACCGGATCCGGCTTCGTGATGTCACCCGACGGCTATATCGTGACCAACGAGCATGTGGTGAGCAACGCGCGTTCCATCGAGGTCTACTTCCCCGACGGCTCCACCTATAGTGCCGAAGTGGTTGGCGAAGACCGTCTCACCGATCTGGCGCTGTTGAAGATTGAGCCCGACGACACGTTGCCGCATCTCAGCTTCGACACCACCGAAGCGCCCATCCCCGGCGAGTGGGTCATCGCCCTTGGCAATCCGTTCGGCCTCTTTGAAGCATCTGAACCGTCTGTTACCGTAGGCGTCGTCAGTGCCACCGACCGCACCCTGCAATCCGGGCGAGATGGTCGCATGTATCGCAACATGATTCAGACCGATGCGGCCATCAACCGAGGCAACTCCGGCGGCCCGTTGCTGAACGCCATCGGCGAGGTCATTGGAGTCAACACAGCGATTTATTCCGACTCCGGCGGCTCGGTGGGCATCGGGTTTGCCGTACCCGCTGAACGAGCCGTGGAGATTCTGGAGCAGCTTCAAGCCGACGGCGAGGTGGCACGCCCCCATTACACAGGGCTCGACCTGGTACGCGTTGATAGCCGCATTGCGCGTGCCCTCAGCCTGCGCGACGTGCGCGGTATGATTGTGCGCGATGTGGAGCCCGGCTCCCCCGCAGACCGCGCCGGCTTGCAGACCTATGATGTCGTGCTCGAAATCGAAGGCACACGCATCGACAACCGTGACGACTATCTGGCTCGGGTCTTTGACTTTCGCCCAGGCGATGAGCTGACGTTTCGTATTGAACGCGACGGCGATCGGTTTACCGTTCCCGTCACGCTGGGCCGGCGCGAGTAATCAACGTCCGGGGAATGCGACGCTACTGCCCACAACCATGTTGGAGAACCCCCAATTGTATCCTCCGACATACCAGCATTCACCCATTGCTTTTGTCTCATTCAACAAACCAGGTTCCTGTTTCCATGCGATCACTCTTCTGGGCGGCAGCGTGCCTCCTTTTGCTAGGCGGATGCCTCCCCTCGAGCTGCCA
>CAZZCI010000475.1:0-1867 GCA_964653015.1 uncultured Rhodothermales bacterium | reverse complement strand
CACTGCTCTCGGTGCCCGATACGACCTACGAGCGCGTAGCCCCCACGAACGACACCGTGCCTGCCGATGCGTTGCAGCCCGACGACCGCATCTGTCTGCATGCAGGCGACGTGGTGCCCGCCGATGGCGTCGTGGAAGCCGGGCAGAGTTTTGTGGATGCGCGCCAGCTCACCGGTGAGTCAACACCTGAAGCCGTTTCGGAAGGAAGCCGCTGCTTTGCGGGGACGCATGTCGTAGACGGCACGCTCACGCTACGGATTACAGCTACCGGCGCAGACCGGCGCATGGAGCACATAGAATCGGCCATGCAGGAGGCCCTGGCGCGCCCCAGCCGTCTGGCGCGGCGCACCGAGCAGATCATGCGCGTGCTGATTCCGGGTGTTATTGTGCTTGCGCTGGGGGCGTTTGTAGGCTGGTGGATGGCCGCCGGTGCCGAGAAAGCGCTCTATGTGGCCCTGAGCGTGGTGCTCATCACGTGTCCGTGTGCGCTCGGACTTGCAGTACCCCTCGCTCGGGTGCTTGCACACGGGCGGGCTTCGAAGCATGGCGTGCTCATCCGCGACGGACAGACGCTGCTCGACCTGCATCGCGTACGCACTATCGCGTTCGACAAGACAGGAACGCTCAGCCGCCTTGAGGCAGACGAGGTACAGGTCGAGGCCGTCGCCCTCGCATCCGCCCAAGAATCCGTTCCAGACCCAGAGGAGCTTCTCCAGTATGCTGCGGCTGTTGAAGCCAGCACGCACCACGTGTTGGGGCGAGTCATTCAAGCGGCGGCCCAGCAGGCCATTGAAGCGGACCATCCGCCGGCTGCTCACGATGTGCACACAGTACCCGGAGCAGGTGTTGTAGGGCAGGTGGATACCCCCACCGGGCCCCGGCGCATCGGGGTGGGGAGCTCTGCGTTGCTTGACCAGCTCGAAATTGAGGCGCCGCCTTCCGGGGTCGTACCATCAGCAGCGGGACGCGTCCGCTTGTTTGTCACGTACGATGACGTGGTGGCTGGGGTGCTTCTGCTCGCGGAGCAGCCCCGCGCCGACGCTGCACCCGCACTCAACGCGCTCCGCAACCACGGCTATGCGCTGCAGCTGCTTACCGGCGACCAGCCCGAGGCGGCGCAGCGGCTGGGTGACGCGCTCAACCTGCCTGTAATGGCCGGGCAGACCCCCGAAGCGAAGATCGAAGCCCTGGCGCGCTGGCGCGAGACCGATGGCCCGGTTGCTATGGTGGGCGACGGCATCAACGACGCTGCTGCGCTGGCCGAGGCCGATGTGGGCATCGCTGTGGTGCAGGGGGCGCCGGTCACGCTGCAAGCCGCCGACATTACGCTCTATCGCGACGACCTGCGCATGCTGCCGTGGCTGGCCAACCTGTCGGCGCAGACGACACGCATCGTGAAGCAGAATCTGGCATGGACGTTCGCGTACAACGGCATAGGAGTGGGCATGGCCCTGGCGGGACTGCTTCACCCTATCGCAGCGGTCATTATTATGGCAGGCAGCAGTGCCCTCGTTACAGCAAACTCGTTTCGCCTGCGTCGCCTTCATCCGCCCGAATGGAGCGAGTCCGCGTAGTCGCACCAGAGTAGACGTGGTGCACCGCGCTCCGCATCCCCTTGTCTTCTTACGATCTGTGGGTATCCTGCGCCGTTGCGGAATCGTAGCGAGCGTGGCGAATCGGTCGTCGAAAGCGGACGTTAAGGCAACGCGTGTCTAATTGCCCACTACGTCTTCTGGCTATATGTATCGTTTTGTTACCGCTTGCTTTCTTTCCTTGGGTCTTGTGCTGCCTGTCTTTGGGCAGGCGGATACAACCGTCGTGGAGCTTCCAGAGGTAACCGTTGAGGCGACACGCTCACTCGAAACGG
>CAZZCI010000474.1:0-1878 GCA_964653015.1 uncultured Rhodothermales bacterium | reverse complement strand
CGCTCTACCTGACCGCCACCGCCCTGGCCTGGCTGGCTGCGCGTCCGCTTCTGGGAGGCGCCTTACTTGTAGCCGCTTTAGCGCTTATGATTGGCGGGTACATGCTGATGCAAAATCGTTCTGAGGAGGAGCCGCAGCCGTCCCCGGCGTGATTCCAAACGGATGTAGACCGCTATTGAACGTTCGTGGCGTGTTTTACGATCAGGATGCACACCGACTTTCGAACCGAATCAAGGGCCACCCGTTGCCCGATGCACACCGATCCTTTATCGTCAAAACCCAAGATGAATCATGGAGTTAAAAAGAAGCAGCATTGTCGTATTCGCGGTATTAGCCACATTTCTCCTCACATCTGCGTTTACTCCGCTGCCGGAGGAGGACCTGGTTGGCGAATGGACTGGTACCGACGATACAACCGGAGAAACGATATCGTTTGTTTTCAATGAGGACGGCACGGTGGAATGGGACGGGGTGCCTGCTGAGGCGAACTTGACCTGGGAGCTTGATGCTACCCCTGATCCCATGCACCTTGACGTGATAGGAGAAAATGTGTATACGGATGAGACCATGACCCTGGCATTCATTGTGCGCTTTTTAGATGCGGATGAACTGCAGCTCCGTGCCCCCAGCATGGACCCCAGTGAGCGCCCGGAGGCGTTTTCGGAGTCCGGTGATGCTGAAGGGGAGTTGATACTAACCCGACAGTGAATGATGCTCGTGTTAGGGACACACGACAGTATAGCATCAGCACCAACGCAAAACTCCGGGACGTTTTGCTTGACCGAGGCTGTGATAAGAATGGGGACACTAAAGCAGGACATCATACGCAAGAGTGATTCCACGGTCTTTGGTCGAGGGGCAAGGTGCTGCTGTGGTTCTATTTTCAGGGCTATAGTCACTTCAACGGGGGTTCGATGACTCGTCTGATAGGTATCGCTATTTTACTGGGAGGTATATGGGGCGCTATTTCGATCGAAGCGCAGAGTCAGGATCTGCATTCGATCACACTCGATGAGAGCATCGAACGGGCCCTCGACGAGCACGGGATGCTCGAAAGTGCGCAGGCCGATGCGGATGAGGCGCGGGCTCACCAGCGCCGCGCGCAGTCGGGGTGGTGGCCGTCGATCCGAGGGCAGGCCAGCTATCTGCGGCTAAGCGATAACATTCCGCCTATCGAGACGGACGTACCGGGCGTTGGCGAGACGTTTTCCATCGCGCCTATCCAGCAGAACCAGTATCATACCGAAATTGCGATCGAGCAGCTACTCTTTACAGGGTTTCGGCGTAGTGGAGAGCGTCGTGCTGCCGCGCGTCGAGTCGAAGTAGCGGACGAGAGCCTCCATCAGCAGCGCGTGGATGTTGCCCTGGAAGTGCGGCGGGCATACTGGAGTCTGGCAAAAGCCCAGCAGCGTCGAGAGGCAGCAGACGCCGCCATCGAGCATGTGGAGGCGCATCTGGCTGACGTCCGCAACCGGCGCACGGCGGGTGCTGCGCTGGAGAGCCACGTGCTGGCGGCTAAGACGCGTCGTTCGGAAGTGCAGCTTGACCGCATCGAAGCTGAAAATGCCGTTCAGTCGGCCCGCACCGAGCTCAACCAACTCATCGGCGAGCCGCGAGACCGGCCGCTTCGCTTGGAGACTGAAGACGTAGGCGGAGGCGAACCCCTGGACCCGTCGCTCGACGAGATGCGCGCGTCGGCCACGGACGATCATCCGCGGCTCAATGCGCTTCGCGGACACACGGCCGCACTGGACGCCGAAGCCGGCATTGCCCGTCGGCAGTGGATGCCCACGATCGCGCTCACCGGGCGCTATCTTTTCGCGCGCCCCAATCCGTATTTCTTCGTTGAACGCGACGCGTTTCGCGGCAGTTGGGAGG
>CAZZCI010000473.1:0-1880 GCA_964653015.1 uncultured Rhodothermales bacterium | reverse complement strand
CTGGCTATCGCTATTGGGGCGCTGGTGGATGATGCGATTATCGATGTCGAGAATGCCTTCCAGCGGCTGAAGGAGAACGCCGCGCTGCCACCGGACGAACAGGACTCGATCTGGAATGTCGTCTTCGAGTCGTCCATGGAGGTGCGGCGTCCGATCGTGATTACCACCGTGGCTATCGTCGTCATCTTCGTGCCGCTGTTCTTCCTTACCGGCATCGAAGGACGGCTGCTGCGCCCGCTTGGGTTTGCCTACATCGTCGCCATCATTGCGTCGCTGCTCGTGGCAATTACGGTTACGCCCGTGCTCTGCTACTACCTGCTGCCCAACGCCCCCACCGTACAGCAAGCTGAAGATCCATGGCTGATCCGACGGTTGAAAGCCGGATACGAGCCCTTGCTGGACGCATCGCTCCGGCATCGTCGTGCCGTAGCGATTGGGGCCGGCGTGCTGGTGGTGGCTACGCTGGTCGCGATGCCCTTTCTGGGGCGCGGCTTCCTGCCCGAGTTTCAGGAGGAAACAATGGTGGTGAACGTAGCAGCGCCTCCGGAAACGGGGCTGGACGCGTCGGATGAGATCGGGCGGCGCGTGGAATCCGAAATCCTCGCACATCCCGCCGTTACCTCCACCTCGCGGCGCACCGGACGCGCAGCGATGGATGAGCACATCCAGGGCGCACATTCCAGCGAGATTGATGTGCAGGTTGACCTGTCCAACCACACCGTCGACGACGTCATGGCGGATGTCCGCGCCACCCTTGAGGAGCTGCCGGTCGGCGCAAATGTATCGCTCAGCCAGCCCATTGGGCACCGCATCGACCACATGCTGGCAGGCACAGAGTCTGCCATTGCAATCAAGGTCTTTGGCCCCGACCTACTCCAGCTTCGCACGCTGGGCGAATCGATAGAGGCAGCGATCACCGATGTTGAAGGCGCGGTGGATGTGAACGTGGCCCAGCAAACACATGTCCCGCAGTTGCACATCGACGCCAACCGACCGGCGATGGCGCGCTACGGCGTTACACCCGGCCACCTGGCCGACTACATCGATGTGGGGCTGCGAGGGGCCGCGGTGTCGGAGGTGCTGGAGGGCGAGGCGCGCTACGACCTCACGGTGCGCCTCAATGAGGACCAGCGCGGCAGTGAGGCAGCTATTCGATCACTGCGGGTGGATACGCCCAACGGTCCCCGCGTGCCCCTGAACGACCTGGCCGACGTACGCCGCGAAGCCGGTCCGAACGCCGTAAGCCGCGAAAATGCACGCCGCGTGCTCACGGTATCCGCCAATGCGGCGGGTCGCGATGTGGGGAGCGTGGTGGAGGACATGCAGGAGCGGATCGATGCGGAGATCGACCTGCCGGACGGCTACTTCGTACAGATCGGCGGACAGTACGCCCAGGCGCAACAGGCCGCGCAAACGATCACTCTCCTCACGATTCTCGCCCTGCTCGTGGTGCTGATGGTGCTGATTCAGACGCTGGGGAGTACGCGCGGTGCGGTCCTCATTCTCGTCAACTTACCGCTGGCCCTCACCGGCGGCGTGGCCATCCTGTGGCTGCTTGGAGAGCCCCTCACCATCGCCGCACTTGTCGGATTCATCACGCTCTTTGGCATCGCCATCCGCAATGGCATCCTGCTGGTTGATCGCTACCTCGACAACCTGCAAGCTGGGCAGTCTTTGCGCGCCGCCATTGTAGAAGGCTCCATGCGCCGGTTGAGTCCGATTCTGATGACCGCACTGACGGCCGGACTCGCTCTCATCCCCCTGGCGCTTAGCGGCGGACAGCCTGGCAATGAGATCCAGGCGCCCCTGGCCATGGTCGTGCTGGGTGGCCTCCTTACCGCTACAGCCTTGAACATGGTGGTGCTTCCTGCCCTGTTTCT
>CAZZCI010000472.1:0-1888 GCA_964653015.1 uncultured Rhodothermales bacterium | reverse complement strand
TCCGCCGAAATGAGCAGGGCCGTTCAATCGTCCAGCGTCTGCTGAACGCCGAACAGGCTCTGGAGGCGTCACAGCACGTACGTGTTTAGTGACATGCCACAGATCGCCGGGGACGCAAGCGGTCCCCGGCTATGGGTTTGCTTACATTGCGCCGTTCTGTAGCCCGGGATCAGGAGCGGAGCGGATATCCCGGGCGGCATTGAGCCACGCTAAACAGATACCACAGCACGCTGTGCCGTTACGAGACCTTCCGCACTGAACGTACGCTTCCTTGCGGTCAGGGGAGACTTACCATGACAGGTTTTTGAGGGAGGTGGCACGTAGAGATTGACACGACCCTTCCACCCTAACTTTCAGGTGTGCCCCTCATTACGCCGGCTCCTCATTGGCCAATTGTCCGCAGGCCGCATCGATGTCCTGGCCACGGCTTTGGCGGACGGTCACCGTCACGCCCTCTTCGACCAATGCCTCCACAAATCGATCAAGCTGTGCTTCGGTTGTGCGTTCAAACGACAACCCCGGCACCGGATTGTACATGAGGATGTTAACCTTCGAGGGTGCCCAGCGCGTAATTGCAGCAAGATGTTTGGCATCGTCCACCGAATCGTTCATGCCTGCAAACAAGCAGTACTCATACGTGAGCGGGCGCCCGGTGGTGTGCGCGTAATACTGAATGGCTTCTTTAAGGGCCTCCAGACTTGTTTTCTCCGACTGGTTAATCGGCATGATGGCGCTCCGTTGTTCATCGGTAGGGGCATGGAGCGATACAGCCAGATTGGTGCGCAGCCCATCATCGGCCAGCGTGCGGATGCGCCGGGCCAGTCCTACGGTTGAAATGGTGATGCGCCGAGGCGACAGGTTGAGCGTATCCTCATCTGTCATAAGCGCCACGCTTTGCTTCACCGCATCGTAGTTGAGCAGCGGCTCGCCCATGCCCATGAACACGACGTTGCTTACGCCCCGCCCGAAGCGCTGCTGCGCCTCTTCATTCATCAGCCAGACCTGATCATAGATGGCCCCCGGCGTCAGATTCTCCTGAAACCCCATGCGTCCGGTTGCACAGAAACGGCACCCCATCGCGCATCCAACCTGGCTGGAGACGCAGACGGTGAGCCGCTGCGCATTGCCCAACGCATCAAAGCTGGGGATGAGTACCGTTTCGGCCTCACGTCCTGAAGGCAGCGCAAACAGCGCCTTGACCGTGCCATCGCTGCTTTGCTGCACGCGCTTCACATTGAGTGTAGCCACCTCAGCCACTTCGGGCAACCGGCTGCGCAGCGCTTTCGGGAGACTGGTCATTTCTGCAAAGTCGGATTCGCCACGGGCATACATCCAGTTGTACAGTTGCCGCCCCCGATACGACGGTTCATCGAGGGTCTCGACAAAAGATTCGAGGTCGGCACGTCCCATAGTTTTCAGATCAACGGGCGTGGCCATAAGATACCGTAGGGGTTGGGAGCAAAAGCAAGAGCGTATATGAACGGCTGGCTACACAGATACGTTTCAAGCGGTATCGTACGAACTATCACCGATGCGTCTTGGGGTAGCAACGTATCCACTCGCCAGATATCAAGCACTCGTCACGATGTTCGGCGTCCTCAGAGGGGCAGTCATCCCCGATGCATTCGTACGAAAGCAACGGAGTTGGGGGCGGAGTTTCCGGTTTATTGGAACGCTGGAGCGTCCCAGCAGCCGTGGCGACGCAGAGGGGCCGTAAGGTCATGCCTGTTGTGCATCGCCACGAGAGAGTGTGTGGTGGCTTCCGTCTGGTTGTAGAGACGCAGCGCGCCGCGTCCCTACACGGAATGCTAAACACGTACGTACTAGGCCGTGTCCGTCCGGAAAATCGACTGGCGGACGCTCCACACAGCGGCAGCAATCATAACAA
>CAZZCI010000471.1:0-1899 GCA_964653015.1 uncultured Rhodothermales bacterium | reverse complement strand
CGGGGACCGCTTGCGTCTCCGGCGATCTGTGGCATGTCGCGTCTCTCCACTACCTAACATTAGCAAGCTTTCAAGATCCAAACAGATTTCAGTCTCGGTAGCCATACTCACGCAAGAACGAATCACGGTCGCGCCAGTCCTTGCGCACTTTTACGTGGAGTTGCAGGTACACCGATCCGCCAACAAACTCTTCGATACCGCGACGAGCCGCCTTGCCAAGCCGCTTTAATGCTTGCCCGCCCTTGCCAATCAGAATGCCCTTGTGGCTCTCGCGCGTAACGACAATCTCTGCATCGATAAAGTCTTTGCTATCAGCGCGCTCCTTGTACTGCACGATGTTGACCTGGGCTGAGTAGGGCACCTCCTGGTGGAAGTACTCCAGGATCTTCTCGCGGATGATCTCGGCCACAAAGAACCGCTCCGGGTGTTCGCTAACCATGTCCTTCGGATAAAACGGCGGCCCCTCTGGAAGGTGGTTGCGCACCGTATCCAACAGCACATCCAGGTTAAACCCGTTGAGCGCTGAGGTAGGCACCACCTCTTCAAAGGCATGCAAATCCACGTACTTCTCGACCAGCGGCAGCGCCTGATCCTGCGGGATCAAGTCCATTTTGGTGAGCACGAGCACCGCCGGTTTATCGTGGATATGCTCAAGGCTGAGCGTGTCGGGCGTGTCGTACGTTGCATCCGCCAAAAAGAGCAGCAGGTCGGCATCCCGTATGGCCGTTTTCACCTGGCCCATCATCGCTTCGTGCAGCCCATACTCCGGAGTAATGATGCCGGGCGTATCCTGAAAAATAACTTGGTGCTCCGGACCAGAGTGAATGCCCACAATGCGATGCCGCGTCGTTTGCGGCTTGCGGGTTACAATCGAAAGCTTTTGGCCAAGCAGCGCGTTCATCAGCGTGCTTTTGCCTACATTCGGTTTTCCAATGAGGGAGACATAGCCGCTTCGGTGCCCGTCGGGGATATCATCAAACATAGTAAAGGGTCGCAGTAAAAGAGATTAAGCCGTCTGTATGAGGCGGTGCATGTCGCGGACCGCCTGCTCAATGCCACTTAGCACGGCGCGGCCTACCACCGCAAACCCGATGGAGACCTCCGCCACATGCGGCACGGTGCGCACAAAGGCCTGGATGTTGGTGTAGTCGAGCCCGTGTCCGGCGTGCACCCGGAGACCTGCTCCGTGAGCGGCCTGCGCAGCTTTCGCAAGACGGCGAAGTTCTTCGTTGCGTGCGTCCTCGGTGGTGGCGTTGGCGTAATCGCCCGTGTGCAATTCAACCGCGTTCGCCCCTGTTACGGCAGCGGCTTCGATCTGATCAGGCTCTGGATCTACAAACAAGGCTACCTGCTCCACGCCGGCACCATACAGCCGGGGTATAACGGTATCCAGGCGATCAGTATTGGCTTGAACGTTGAGCCCGCCTTCGGTGGTCACCTCTTCGCGCCGCTCTGGCACCAGCGTGGCTAATGTCGGCTGGGTAGCACAGCAAATATCGACGACATCCGGATCGGTAGACAGCTCAAAGTCGAGCTTGGCGTGGACGGTTTCGTTTAGCAACCGTACGTCACGCTCGGTGATGTGGCGGCGGTCTTCGCGGAGGTGAAAGACAATGCCATGCGCGCCAGCCTGCATGCACAACGCGGCAGCGTGCACCGGATCGGGCTCGGCCTCGCGACGGGCATTGCGCAAGGTAGCCACGTGGTCAATGTTTATAAGCAGATGGGGGGCAGTCATACAAGGGTGCTGAATCCTGACAAACAAACGGGGATACGCGGTGGGCTCCTGTACACCGGCTACCGGGCTTTGTTTGTCAGGATGTCGGGAAGGGGAAGCGACTGGCTCTGCTATTCAAAGCTTACATACAAAATTTCTGGGATGGTATCGGTGTTATCCAC
>CAZZCI010000470.1:0-1911 GCA_964653015.1 uncultured Rhodothermales bacterium | reverse complement strand
AGCCCGTATCGATCAGCGACACCGTCCATGGTTCGCTGGCGTTGTTCAGAAACGTTGTGCTGCGAGTGCTCAAGTCGACCCGCATGTCGGTATTTAAAAGATGGTAGTTGTAGAAGTATTCTTTGATCAGATGGCCTTTGTATCCGCAGCAGATGATGAAGTCGGTTACGCCATGGTGGGCGTAAATTTTCATGATATGCCACAGGATGGGTCGATTACCGATTTCGACCATGGGTTTGGGGCGTACACCCGTTTCTTCGGAGAGGCGCGTGCCGTATCCACCGGCTAAAATAACAGCTTTCATGGGCGTGCGGGGTGGCGTGAGTAAGAAGAACGGTCTGTAGTGCAGCGTCGTGCGGCCTATGCGGTAGCACGCACAGGGGTCATGCCAAAGTGGGCGGTTTGCTCGGCCCAGAGGCGATCGATGAGTCGCCCCTCAGGGAGCAGCACATCATCGAAGGTAAGCGCCTGATCTCTGGGGATGTCGCGCAAGAGCGTAGCGCCCTCTGAAAGACCAAGCGGAAGCAGGTTGTCGCGGTAGGTGACATCGGCGTTATCGATCCAGCCGTATGTGCAGAAGCCGCCGAGTCCGTCGAGCGTCTCGCCCTGCTTCAGGTCGCGTTTGGCCAGGGCAAGCACGTGGCACACAGGCGGTCCGAGGGGCGCCACCGTGGCGTCGCCGAAGCAGACGGCACGGGCTACGGTGAGGGGCACCTCAAGGTGGGGGAGATGATACGGCGTGTAGAACACGTAGAACGGTCCGTCGCCCATCTTCAGCACCGAGGTATACTGCCGCTTTACAGGGTGGTCGTTGTAAGCAATGACAAAGACCCCTGGACCGGGCTCGGCGCCGATCACGTAGTCGTTGAGCCCGGTATCGAGCAACTCGTCTTTGGGAAAGAGATCGACGGCCTCGGTAACGTGCGCGCAGCGAGGCCCGTACATGCCGCGCTGCCCGACGGGGAAGCCCGTGGCGTTGGCGGCTACAGCGTTTTCCATTGAGATCTTGGTACCATCCGCGAATGAGGTGACCATGTAGGGTGCCTGGCCGTGCTTTTCGGCCCATGCGCGCTGCGTCTCAGGCGTGCGGTAGTGATCGAGTAGGCCTTTTATGTTTCCGACCAGTACCGGACGGTATCCAATGGCATCGACAAACCGGTACAGGTTCATCATGCTACCGGGCTGGTCGCCGTCGATGTCGGTGAGCACGACCCCTGCCTGTTCGGCGTAGACGTTCAAAATGGGGCCGAGTGTGGCGTCCAGTTCGGCGTTCGATAGAATCAGGTGCTTGCCGTTTTCGATTGCGGCGAGCGCGACCTGGGCGCCAAACTCAAATGTGCCGGTGGCCTCTATAATTGCGTCGATGCCCTGGGCACGGCAGAGCAGCTCCGCATCCTCCGTGACCGCGAATCGGTCGGCAGCAATGGCCTCTTCGAGTGCAGACACAGTGCGTACATGGGTTACATCGTTGATTCCGGCCTCGGCGTAGGCGGCCTCGGCGCGTGAGAGGGTGCGGTTCGAGATGGCCACAAGACGCATCCCGGTGATAGCTGTGCAGATCTGCAGGGCAACGCCGCGGCCCTGATATCCGGCGCCGACAAGCGCCACGCGGATGGGGTTGTTGTCAGCTTCACGCTGTTGGAGGGCGGTATCTACAATAATCATATCGGGTCAGTAAGAGGGTTAGTCAAAGGAGTTAGAGGAGGCAACAGACCGGAGGGAGCAAGAAACGGCCAGGACTGGTCTTTTTCGGAGACTACGCGCACCGGTGTGGGCCATTCAATCGCGAGTGCAGGGTCGTCGTAGCGAACGCCGTTCTCGGACTCGGGGGCGTAGCGGGCGGTGACGGGGTACAGGACTTCTGTGTCGTCGGTGAGGGTGAGGAAGCCGTGGGCGCATCCTTCAGGGATG
>CAZZCI010000469.1:0-1913 GCA_964653015.1 uncultured Rhodothermales bacterium | reverse complement strand
CGTCGGTCGCAAGCTCCCTCCTCGCGATGACAATTTCGGAACCTAACATTCAGGTGTGACACAGCACTATGCTGATGCGTACGGGATGTTGCACGTCAGTACAGTAGTTGTATCCGTATGAGAGGTTGAGCAGGTGGCCCCAAGCACACGGGCCCGATAGCGCATCACATCACGCACCAGCTTGGTGTCGGCGTCTATGGGGGATTCGATTGTTGGGTTGTCGTATTGGACGCGGAGCACCAATCTGTGCGGCGGTGCCTCTATTGTAAGACGAATACACCGCGGCGCGCCGTGCTGTTGAGCCAGTTCGATGGCTTCGCGAGCAATATGATAGACTTGCAGCGTCCACGTCGCACTGGGACGTGCGGGCAGCCGGTCTGGGCGCCTCACAATACACACAATGCCGGTTTGGTCTTCCACTTCGCGAGCCAGGTCGTCGAGCGCCTCGCCCAATCGGTTCTGTTGTAGCGATACCGGCATCAGCCGCTGCGATAGCTGTCGAGCCTGTTGCGCACTGGCGCGCATCTGCTCCGTAAGCGCGTCGAGCGCCTCGGGACGAATCGTCTCGCCCCGCGCTACCGCCGCACGTAAGTTTTGCATTTTCATGGCGGCAGCAGCCAGTCCCATACCCAACGACTCGTGCAGCTCCTCGCCTACGTGATGACGGGCTGCTGCATTCTCGGACATCATATGGCGAGCTGGGTCGAGCACCGGCGAAAATAGGCCCATCAGAAGCACTCCGTGAATAACACCACGGGTGTCTTTCAACGGAACGCATCGGCTTTCCATATCTCGATCGTCGCCCTCCGACGTACGCCAGCGAAGCGAAAGAACGGTAGAGGCACAGGATTCAGACATCACATTCTGTATACGCTCGGCCAAACGGGGCTGGTCGGAGGCCGCCACAAGCGATGCAACAGGCTGCCCCACTTGGCTATCGGCGGTGTACCCAGTGAATGCGTTGTAGGCAGCGTTCACGCGTTGTACCTCACCGGTCGAGTTGAGAACCACAACCGGCAGATCCAACGCATTGATTACCGCCGACGACGGGATGATGGAGGCATCGGTGGTGGAAGCAGGAGCTGAAAGCGTGGAAAAGGTAAGCACGACACCTGCAATATCATTACTTTCGGTGTGATGCGGCGCTACACGAACGCCATACCACGTATCGTTAGCATGCACGACACGGTGACACTGAATTGCTGAAGAGAGCGTCTTTTGAACCTCAGCAAGAAGCGTGGTGCTACATCCTACCGGGACCCAATCGGTCCATATGTGCTGTAGCGCGGTAGGCGGAGCATTGAGCACATTGGGCCCCTCGTCGGTATAGCGCGTGAGGCGCAGGTTTGTATCTAAAAAGAGGGAGGCGGTATTGTTGTTTTCGTTGGAGTCGGTCTCGATAGACACATCGGGGAGGGGTAGGTGCGAAGCCGCGGTGGTTGAGCAAAGAGCCATTCCTGCCGTGGAATCGGCCAAGCGCCCAGAGGGACCATTGGGTGATGTATGCATGCGCGTAAAGGCCGGGCAATAAAAAGAAAAAAGGCGGGCTGCTGTTGCTAGCACAACCACAAAGGTGGGAATCATGTATGATAATCAAAAAAGCGCAAGAGTGTAGCGCTCAGATGTAAACTTCTTTGTACAACACCCTCACACCGGCGTGTATCCGTGTTCAGCGCAGGGCGTACATCAAATCGCGAACAAGGCAAACAGGCTGCCCGCCACAACGCATCCGCGATTTGCTCCATTGACTCATAGGACCACATGCTTATCGCAGACGGTTTCTAATTGCAGGCTGAACACACTTCTTCTGAAGAGAAATCCAGCACGTACGGAGGGATTCCGAGTGTGAGCGGTCGGCGTTGCAATCCTTCCACGTTGAAGAGCGGGCGTGTTCACCTCCAACTCAATCACTA
>CAZZCI010000468.1:0-1925 GCA_964653015.1 uncultured Rhodothermales bacterium | reverse complement strand
ATCATTGGGCGATCGGTGATCACGTTGTATGCGGATACGGACGCGGGGCGCGTGAAGGCGCGGCGGGTTATAGAGCGTCTGCACCAGGGGGCATCGCGTGCACAGGAAGAGTTGCAAATGAAACGAGCCGATGGCCGCACAATCTGGGTGCAACTGACTGTGCATCCCATTCGCGATGAAGACGGCACCATTCAACGGTTTCAATCGGTGGCGGTGGATATCAGTGAGCGCAAGCAAATGGAGGCTACACTGCATGCCACGCATGAGACGCTTGAACAGCGCGTTGCTGCCCGTACGCAGGAGCTTGAGGCAGCCAATGAGGCACTGCGGGACGAAGTGCGTCAACGCAAGGCAGTACAAGAACAGCAAGCGCGTCAGGTGGCGGCAATGGATGCGGCCCAGGCAGGCATTTCGATTCATGATGCCGGGGGAACGTTTCGGTACGCCAACAACGCGCATGCCCACATCTACGGATACGACACCGCCAGCGACCTCGTTGGCCAGTCGTGGCGCATGCTGTACAGCGAAGCCGAGCAAGCGTACATTGAAACAGAGGTGTTTCCGGCTGTACAGGAAAACGGCCAGTGGGCCGGTGAGCTTACCGGACGCAAAAAGAATGGGGAGACGTTTCCCGTTTACCTTACGCTTACAAAGCTCGACAGCGGTGGGTTAACGTGTACCTGCGAAGACATCTCCGATCGCAAGCGGCGCGAGCAGCAACTCAAAATGTACACACAGCGCCTTGAAGTGCTGCGCGATATCGATCAGTCTATTCTTGAAGCCCGGTCGCCGCAGGCCATTGCCCAGGCTGCAATGAAACGCCTCCATCGTCTTGTGCCATGCTCACGGTCTAGTATTGCTCTGTTCGACAAAAACGCCGGGCAAGGAACGGTGCTCGCACGGTACAGCCAGGGAGCATCTACGCTGGATACCGGACAAACGCTTCCTCTTGAACACTTCGAAACCGGTCCCGATGTATCTGAAGCGGGCGCGTATGTCGTGAACAATCTTGACGCCATACGGCAAACTCCTTTGATTGAGGCCTTGAAAGAAGAGGGTATCACTGCGTTCATGGCGGTGCCTATGGAAATTGATGATACAACCATTGGATTGGTAAACGTGGGTACAAACACGCAGCACCGTTTTAAGCGGGAGGAGCAGCGCATCCTGAAAGAAGTCACCGACCAGCTTACGATTGCTATTCGTCAGGCCCAACTGCTAGAGCAGGTGCAACAGCAAACCGAACGGCTCGAACAACGCGTAGAAGAACGCACCAAAGAGCTGGAGTCGTTTACGTATTCGGTATCGCACGACCTGCGCACCCCGCTACGGGCCGTAGATGGATTTGCGAAACTGCTCATGGATTCGCATGCCGATCAGCTTGATGACGAAGGGCAGCGCTTGTTGAACGTCATCTACGAGAGCGCCCAGCGGATGGGGCAGCTGATTGACGATTTGCTTGCCCTCTCGCGGCTGGGACGACGCGAAATGCGACAGTGCACGGTAGACATGGAGGCTGTGGCCCATGACGTCACGCAGGAGCTGGCCCGTTCATATCCCCATGCGCCCGAATCCGTCACCATTGAGGCATTGCCCCCCGCTTCAGGCGACCAGGCGATGCTCCGCCAGGTGCTCTCGAATCTTATTTCGAATGCCCTTAAGTTTACAAGTGAAAGCACGGATCCGCAGGTTCAGGTGGGGGTCCGCGCGAAGCAGGATATGCTCACGTATTACGTGCACGACAATGGAGCCGGGTTCGACATGGACTACGCCGACAAGTTGTTTGGCGTCTTCCAGCGGCTGCACGACGATGACGAGTTTGAAGGCACAGGCGTAGGGCTCGCTATCGTGGAGCGCGTTATCCGGCGGCACAACGGACGCGTGTGGGCCGAAGGGGAAGAGGGATGCGGGGCCACATTCTACTT
>CAZZCI010000467.1:0-1939 GCA_964653015.1 uncultured Rhodothermales bacterium | reverse complement strand
GTGCGCCTAGACCACATCGTACAGGTTGAGGATGTGGACAACGCCTCGTAGTGCTCCGTCACACCTGAATGTTATGGTCCAATATTGTCATCGCGAGGAGGGAGCCCTGCGACTGACGCGGCGCTGGGCGCAGCGAACGAGTACTCCTGGGATGCGATCTCATGCCGTTGATTGAGCGGCTGCATCCGGTCTGATGGCATGAGATTGCGTCGCTACGCTCGCAATGACAAGATTGTGAGTTATTCTCGGTACGTTAGGGTGCAGCGTTACCCGAAGATTGACCTGTGACAGAGCAGTAGTGCTCCGGCACACCTGAATGTTAGGGGAGAGCATGAGTTGCCAACACTTATAGTCACCCGGCCAAGGCGCTCCATCGCCGCAGAGCCGGGATCTTCCCTGACAACGTAGCTGGATTATTGCTCCCATACCACCCAATGTTGACACTCGTCACGATGTACAACCGGCATGACCTTCGGCCCCTCCGCGGTCGCGACGAAACGGTGGACGCTCTGCGTCCTTTATTCCAACAGGTCGCTAACATGCTCTCCCTTTTCAGAAAGCGCCGCGGGCCCTGGTTGGGATACGGGTCTTGGTCCAACGCACCGTGTCGATGCGGATAAGCCATAAGATCATGCATCTGCTGCATTGATACGAGAAAAATACCACAACATCCAGGGGGGAGGGACAGTGCCCTGGCTCCCTTTTTCTTGACACTTCCTTTGCCTCTCGGTACACTGTAGGCGTCCCCCATCGCATATAGTGCCGTAACTGTATGCATTCTGTTTTGCTGTGCAGAATCGGCCACGCTCTATTCACAAAAATGGGGATAGCATGAGCAACTCATACACCAAGACCGATGACCGGGGCCTACTCCAACGCTTAGGCGGCGCATTCAAAGGCATACTCGTCGGCCTCCTGATGTTTATCGCCGCGTTTCCACTGATATTCTGGAACGAATCGCGGGCCATTTCTACGCATCAGGCGCTTGAAGAAGGCCAGGGCGCCGTTGTGAGCGTGGAAGCCGATGCCATCGACCCCGACAACGAGGGCGAACTGATCCACGTTACTGGCGATGTAACGGTGTCGGATGCGCTCAGCGACCCAGTGTTTGGCGTGACAGAATCGGATGTGATTCGGCTGCGTCGCACCGTTGAGATGTACCAGTGGGAAGAGAATCAGCGAACAGAAAGACGAACCGCTGCCGATGGCAGTGAGGAGCGCGTGACGGTTTACACCTACGAAGAAACCTGGTCGGATCGCCTCATCGACTCAGATCGATTTGAGGAGTCGGGCTACACCAATCCGGGTTCGATGCCCTACGAAACCGAAACCATCGACCAGCCCGAGGCCACGCTTGAAGCCTTTACACTGAGCAGTCGATACGTGGAAATGTTCGACGACTTTACGTCGCGATCGGTATCCAGCGATGATCTTGACCAGGTGGAGGCGAGCGGCTTCCAGGTGCATGAAGGGCAGTTTTACACATCCAACACCCCCACCAATCCCGAAATAGGCGATGTGCGCGTCCGGTTTGACTATGTGCCTGCTCAGTCTGCGACCGTAGTAGCCGCCCAAAGCAATTCAGGCTTCAGCCCCTACATCACCAGCAATAACAACGAACTGGAGTTTGTCCGCACCGGATCGGTCTCTGCGGATGCTATTTTCAGCGAAGCGATTGCCAGCAACCGCGAGCTGACATGGGGACTGCGAGGCCTGGCGTTGGTGCTCATGATAGGCGGAATCTCGCTCGTATTTAAGCCGCTGGCGGTCGTCGCTGATGTCGTACCGTTTCTGGGACGACTGGCGCGGTCTGGCATTTCGTTCATCTCCATTGTAATTGCGCTTCCGCTGTACCTCATCGCCATTGCCCTGGCCTGGCTGGCCGCGCGTCCGCTTCTGGGCGGAGCCTTACTTGTAGGGGCGTTAGCGCTTATGGTCG
>CAZZCI010000466.1:0-1944 GCA_964653015.1 uncultured Rhodothermales bacterium | reverse complement strand
CAAGAGACGCCACAGCAGATGCCTCCAGCTGCCCCCACCCCGTAACCGTGCATCTGTCATTGTAAAAGAAGGGGGACAAACCCTGCGTTCAGAGTTGCCAATTTTGTGCGCACGAATCGACGATTGGGGGTGTTGGAGAAGGGCTCGACGAAAACTGCCCTCTACGCTCAGTCGGTCCACACATAATCGAAAAGAAGCACCGCGGCGGTGATGGTGGTGCCCGCAAACCCGACGAGCGTCAGCAGCTCGTCCTGCGCCGCCACCCAGGTGCCGCCCTGCAAGGCGATGCGTGTGGCTTCAACAACCGACAGAAGCAGCGGCATCAGCACAGGGAGCAGCAACACGGGCAACAGCGGCCCGCGCTGTGTGGCTCGCGCAATGAGCGCGCCCAGCAGCGTGGTGGCTCCGGAGAGCCCGAGCGCGCCCAATACCAGCGTGACAAGCAGCAATCCCGGAGCAGCAACCTGCACATCCAACATCAGCACAAAAAGCGCCACCGCCACCGCGTTGAGCCCGAACACCAACAACAGCGTAAACAGGAGCTTTCCGGCAAACACCATGCTACCCTGCACATGCAACTGAAGCAACAACAGCGTCCCCGTTTCCGCCTCGCTCATGAACGTGCGCCCAAGGCCAATGGACGCTGAAAAGAGAATCACGATCCACAGCAACGCCGATTCCACGGCGGGATCGAGGGTTTCCTGGCCTACGGCAAAGAGCACCAGCGCCAGGGTAGCCAGCACAAACAGTCCCAGCATGTTCAGCGCCACGCGCTTCCGTAGTTCAATCTGTACATCCTTTCGAAAGACCGCGTAGGTACCGGCCAGCCAATCCATCATGCCAAAGGAAAATAAACCAGTCAACATCCAGCGTTGAGGCTGCGTATTGGAACGCATCTCGCTGTTGTGCGGTGCGTAGTACCCGTGTTTGTACAGCACGTTGCGCCTAATCACCTTCTTCGTTTGCTTATCGCTAAGTGCTTATGACCGCCGACACCTGCCTGGGTACGCTGCTTGGAACTGCTGTTGGAGATGCCCTTGGCATGCCCGTAGAGGGCCTCAGCCATCAAAACATCCGGACTTACTACAAAGGCATCAAAGAGTACCGCGACGATGAAAAGCGCGGCGACCTGCAGGCTGGACAATGGACGGACGATACGCAGTTCACGTTTGCTACAGCCCGTGTCGTGTGGACGGCCGCTCCCGAAGAGTGGCCCGCCGAAGTGGCGATGGAGTACGTTTCGTTGCAGGATAAGGCGCGCCGCTGGGGAGGCACCACCCGATCAGCGATTACAAAGCTGGCAAATGGGACGCCGCCCAACCAATCGGGCAATGCCGAGCGTGCCACCGATGGCGCCGCTATGCGCGCAGCCCCGCTTGGCCTCTGGTGGGCCGCCACCCAGGCTACGCGTGATGAAGCGTTCCCACCAATTCGCAACCTCCTGCGCGTAACCCATGCCCACCCCGCGGCGCTGGCTGCCGGATGGGGACAAGCCGCTGCCACACGCTACTGCGCCATCACCGGCCTCGATGACTTTGATCCCGATGACTTCTGGGTCACCATCACCGACGCCACTGCCTGGGCAGAAGCGCAACTGGGCGACGACACCCGCGTGTCCAATCGCCTCCGCAGCCTTTCCGATCAGCTCAACGAGTTTCCACTCGACTTGCGCGATCTGTGCAACGGCGCTGGACTGGCTGCCGATGAGGCCTGGCCGTTTGCTGCTGCTATGGTCGCCCGCGCACCCGATCTGCTCGAAAACACGCTGCTTTCGGGCATCAACGTAGGCGGCGATGCCGACACCACCGGCGCTATGATGGGTGCCCTGCTGGGCACGTTGCATGGTTGGGAGGCTTTTCCCACCGAATGGAAAGAAGGGCTCGAAGGCGCCGATCATCTGCGCGTGCAGGCCGAGGGGCTCGCCGAATCGCTCGACCTGCCCGC
>CAZZCI010000465.1:0-1960 GCA_964653015.1 uncultured Rhodothermales bacterium | reverse complement strand
CCATCGCTTCCAAACGCCGATATCGCTCCCGCGTTGAGAGTCCTGAGTTGATGTATGTTACAGCATCGATCCCCTCATCCTGCAGGTTGAGCACCTGGTCTCGCATCAGCGACTTAATTGGATCAACAACCAGCGTAACGCCCGGCTGCAGCAGAGCGGCCATCTGGTAGGTCAGTGACTTACCTGCTCCGGTGGGCAACAGCGCAATTGTGCTTTCCCGCTGGAGGGTTCGGCGCAGGATTTCAACCTGCCCTTCACGAAACGACGCCTTACGAAATATATCCTGCAGCAGGCGCTCCAGGGCAGCTGTGCTCTGCTGCTTCAGTTTGTTGTTGGCCTGCCCCGTGCGGCCTCCGTCTTCCGTTCGTCCACCTTGACCTGATTCATCGGTCTCTTCCACATTAAACTGCACCTCACCATTCGCGAGAGCATCTACGAGGGCTTCTGCGTTAGTATTAGTGTCGGTGGGGCCGTTTCTGTTTACGAACACAGAGTTCTTGGCTGTCACAGGACGTACTGCCTCAGCAGATTCTGATTTGTTGTCATTTTCCCTCGCACTCCCCGTGACCACGTCTTCGTTAGAAGGTAAGTGGTACGTGATCGGAGGCGCAGTGGCAATAGGATGAGGGGGACGATCACTGTGAGCTGAACGGATCTCTGCCGTCTGTTGGGCCGTCACCTCGTCGGGAATTTGTATGTTGGGGTACGACCACCCCGTATGCTGTAATACCGACACATCCAGCAGCACATCGGCTCTGAATGCTTCAGGAGAAGATTCAGACGAACCTCCTGTTTTCAGATTGATCGTTTTTGCCTCTCTCAGTGCGCAGTCTTCAAAGGCGGTTGTACCGTAGATGCGTAGTTGCACCTCTGGCATCCGCTCCTCACCACTTAGCTGCGTTCCTTCTCGCAGCGTCTGCAGTGTCTCCAGCAGGCCGAAAAGATCCTCAATAGCCAGACGCGCGCAGGGTACATCTCGCTCAATGATTGCAATTGTCCACTCTGGGGCACGGAGGTCAAGATCTCCGCTACGCATCAGGTCGATCAACACGTGTTGGATACGTGCAACGGAAATCGGTATGAGAGCCGCTTGTAGTGCCTTACGCCCGTCTTCTGTCTCATAGAGGGGCGCCTTCATGTTCTGGTCGACACGCCGCATCCAGGGGTGCTCTGCCATCGTATGGATTGCCTCGCGCTGGCTCATAGACAGCGACCCTCGCACATTCGACGTTGGGATGCGGCATACTTCCCATCCGCGTTTCCTACATGCCCGATCACGTCGTTTATCAAGCGCTCGCTGTGGGCCATCTTGATGTTGCGACCCATCCACCTCAATAACCCATCGGCTTGGATTCTCAGTAGCGGCCTCTGACAATTCAGGCAGCGACAGCGTAAAGTCAACGCGCTGCTCATAGAAGTCTGTCGCGAGCGGCTCCTTGAAGTGGTCTGAGACTTTCTGAAGTGAACGCTCTAATTTATCGCGTTCTCTCTGAGTTTGCTGAAGCACAGACGCCATTGGTGTTTGCGGTTCCAGGTGCTGCGCCAGTCCATCACACCCAACTTGGGAAGCTACATCCAAGTGGAAGCGTCTTTCGGAATCGCTGTCGTGCTTCTCCCATGTTGTGTACATGTCATTTAGGTGAGTCCCCCGAAGGCGGGGATCAACAAGAGCAAATGCTTGCGCGAGAAGCGATGGCGAAGAGCCGTGGTCTGAGAGCAAACTTGCGTTCTCTGCTGCCACGTACCGGTAGTGACCGGCTTTGCCCGCATTCTCCGAGTCGTCGAAAGTGGTCATGCCAAGTGCGTCAGCAAGAGTTGCTTCCACGTAACACGATGGAAGCGTAGGCGCCCCACGTGTGACAATGTTGCGTGCGACTGCCAAGATGGGATCTGCACCTTCATCTGGTTCTGGCCTATGCCTCCATTGGACAGTGAAGGCACATGCACGATGGAGCACGTC
>CAZZCI010000464.1:0-1960 GCA_964653015.1 uncultured Rhodothermales bacterium | reverse complement strand
CAGTGGGGCCTGATGCGCTTCGTCGTGACCGTTGATGAGCACGAGTACGGTCTCGTCGTTGTGGGTGCGCAGATAACGGTACACATCCACAAAATAGGTCGGCTGGTAGTGAGTCAGCTCGCCACGGCGCAGCGCAGGGGTGTCCTGGCGCAGATGCAGCAGGTCGCGCAGAAACTGAAAGACGGCCTGCTCTTCGTCGGTGCGGCCTTCCTCAGTAAAGGCATCGCGTGTGTGCCAGGGGAAGCCGCCGGGAAACGGTTCGCGCAGCTCGACATGGCTTTCGCCGCCCACCATGTTGATTTCGGTGCCGTACAGCAGTTGAGGAATCCCGCGCGTGGTGAGCAAGAGCGTAAGCATCTGCTTTACCTTTTGCGTATCGCCCTCGGCCTCGAAAATGCCCCGCGTCATATCGTGGTTGTCGATGAACGTCATGAGGCGCGTGGGATCGTCGTAAACGAAGTCCTGGGCGATCACTTCGTAGATTTCGCCCAACCCACCGGTACCAGCCAAATAGTCGCGCATGGCTTCAGAGAGGGCAAAGTCCATGACCGACGACATGTTAGTCTCGAAGTCGGTTTGAAGCGGACTTCCTGTTTGAAATTGCGCCAGAAACGCCGGATTGTTATTCCAGATCTCGCCCACAAGGCTGAAGTCCGGATATTCCGTCTTGATGGCCTCGGCCCAGTCGGCCAAAAACTCCTGATAGGCATAGGGATAGGTGTCCTCACGGATGCCGTCGAGGCCGGTCATTTCGATCCACCAGATGGAGTTCTGGATGAGGTACGTGGCTACGAGCGGATCGCGCTGGTCGAGGTCGGGCATGGTTTCGACAAACCAGAAGGTGCGCAACAGCTCCTCGGTTTGTGGATCCGCGTAGGGGTCGCTGATTGACATCATGTAGTGCGCATCCAAGACATGGTCATCCTCGCTGCCATGCACCCAACTGTCGCGGGGCAGATTATCCATCCACGGGTGGCGCAGCCCAATGTGATTGCTCACATGGTCGTAAATCACCTTCATATCACGTGCATGCGCTTCGCTGACCAGCGTGCGGTAGTCATCGTTCGTGCCAAAGCGCGGGTCAATGCGATACAGATCGGTGGCCTTGTAGCCGTGGTAGCTGTCGATGCCCCGGTTTTCGAGCACCGGATTCAGCCAGAGCGTCGTTACGCCCAGATCCTCCAGGTAGTCGAGCCGCTCGATCAGCCCCGGCAGATCGCCACCGTGGCGCATCCCTACATCATCGGGATCATACTCGTCGAGTGTGTCGTCGGTCTCGTAGGGGACCGACTCGCTGTCGGCGAAGCGGTCGGGCGTAATGAGATACACCACATCGTCAGCATCAAAGCCCTGGTGGCGGCCCTCCGTATCGGCGCGCTCCTTCACCGGATAGTCCACGGTCACCTCGGTATTGGCGTGCTGAAGCGTAAGCGTGTACGTTTGGGCGGGAGCGTCGTCGGCAATGCGAATGGTAACGAAGGCATAGCTATCGTTAGGAAGCGTTTTGACCTCGGTCACCTCTACGCCCGATTCAGGCACCGTGGCGGATACTTCGCTTAGGTCGTCGCCATACACCATCAGTTGCACCTCATTCCATTCCATGCCGACCCACCAGTTTTCAGGCTCCACGGCATCCACGGTCTGTGCAGAGGCCATGTGGATCCATCCAAAAAGCACAAGCAACGCACAGCCCAATGTGCGAGACAGCAAACGAATCATGATCTTGAGAGCGCATCAGGGAAAAGACAATGGGGACATCCGAATATAGGAAAATGGGAGCAGAGGTGCAGATGCAGAAAGGAACCTCCCGCCGACCACAAGAAGTACGCTCTGTTTCACAAAAACATCACGGGAATCTCCGAAGATGAGGGCTCTCGGATGGAATGCTGTGTGCATCGTTGTTGTCTTTAACACAAATGTACGCCCGATGCATGCTTCCCCCACCGGTTTTTGCTTGTAG
>CAZZCI010000463.1:0-1965 GCA_964653015.1 uncultured Rhodothermales bacterium | reverse complement strand
TGGAATCAGGTGAATAATGGAGAAGTAATACAAGCAACCAACGGAGATCTATTTGCTGCACTACGTGCCCCATATCGTATATGGCGCGTTTCAAGTGATGGGACGCCGATCTGGAAACGCCAAGACGATGTGCTTCCACCCCCGTGGGAGGAGCATATCCTTTTTACCCCGCAGCAGTACGAGGTGACAGCCTACCCAGAGATTTATTCGCTCCACCAACTTGGGGAGGACTATCTCGTGGTGGTATACATCAATCCCGAACAAGATGAAGGTCACTATGATCTTCTAAATCCCGAAACAGGAGAACAGGTTGTCAGGCACGCTTTTCCACCTGAACAACGCCTACGTGACTTGGCAACCGTTGATGGTGAATACTGGTGCGCGATAGAGGTGAGTGAGCCGTTTCCTCAAGTGCGGATTGCCCGTTTGGAAGTAAGCCAATAACAAGCCAGTTAGTATGGAACCATGACTTACCATCGATTAATCTTTATCCCTACTGCTTTCCTGCTGCTATTTGTTTGTACACAAGCCTATGCACAGTCAACATGCTTAACTTGTGAATCTTCAACAGATGAGTGCGACGTAGACTCTGGTGCATTCATTGGTTGGTTTAGCTGCGATTGCGTACCGGACTGTTCTTGCTCAGTTCGTTGCTACTACACCAATTTGGATACTGATGTGCTTGATGTGTTGGAGGAAAAGGTCCAGGTCGGCGAAGTAGGGGGTTTGCTTGCTCAGTCCTTGCCTGAAAACATTAGGAGGAATATGGATAGAGCTGTCATTAATGGCAAAACTGCCGACGGTTTTTATCTTGGCGAACATTATGGCTTCGTCGAATATCGAGATGACACGACTTTAGTCTTTCCTCTACAAGAGGATCAGTTTGACTTTCGGGGATGCAATGGCGAGATAATTGCAAGTGTCCAGAGACACCCCTCAAATTGACTCGTTCCAACTATAAACTACTCATCTACGACCGCGGCCCACCCGGACACATCGTCGGGGTGGGCGTTTTTTGTTTGGGGATGCCCAGCACATCGCCTCATCCGTGCGATGCCTCAGCCCCGTATCGCCATGCCAGATACGCCATGAAGCCCGCCCCTGTGGAGAGCGCGTCTTCGTTGATGGTGAATCGCGACGTGTGCAGTCCGTGTGTTTCGTGGCCGGAGGCGCTGCCGGTGCCCAGCCGGTAGAAGCTGCCCGGGCATTCCTGCAGGTAGTACGCAAAGTCTTCGCCCGCATACCACTTCTCCAGGTTGATGGTGCGCTCGGCACCGACGTAATCCAGTGCAGCATTGCGGGCCAGTTCGGTTGGCGCTTCGTGATTGTACAGCGCCGGATAGCCGGTTTTTACGTCCACCGTAGCCGTAGCACCGTAGGCGCGAGCGGTTTGCGTGGCGATGCGCTCGATGAGTCCGTGGGCCTTTTGCCGCCATGCCTCATCCATCGCGCGGAAGGTGCCCTCAATCTGCACGGCATCGGGGAGCACATTGGTGGCGCCGTCGGCCTGCACGCGGCCCAGCGACAGTACGCTCGGCACATCCGGCGGACGATGACGGCTGTTTACGGATTGCAGTGCCGTAATCACGTGGGCCGCTGTTACGACGGCATCGCTCGACAGCTCGTGGGGGGCGGCTGCGTGGCCGCCCTCGCCGTGGATCGTGAGGTAGATCTCGTCGGCAGAGGCCATGTACATGCCGCTGTGCACGCCAATCGTACCCGCAGGCAGCTCGGGCGCGACGTGCTGCCCGTAGACGACCTCTGGGGCAGGGCTGTGCTCATCGTCGTCGAGCACGCCTTCTTCGATGAGAAATGGGGCTCCGCCCGGGAGGCGCTCCTCGCTCGGCTGAAAGCAGAGTCGGATCGCCCCGTGAATATCTTCGCGCATCCCACTGAGGATGTGGGCAGCGCCAAGCAGCATCGCCGTGTGGGCATCGTGTCCGCAGGCATGCATGGCGCCGTCGT
>CAZZCI010000462.1:0-1966 GCA_964653015.1 uncultured Rhodothermales bacterium | reverse complement strand
GGCGTCAACTCGCCACGCAAGTTCTTCTGCATGAGACGGCGCACCTCAGCGGGCGAATGCCCCTGCTCAAACAAGTAATACAACTTCGCCAGCGCCGCCTCGGTCGTCATGTCGTATCCGCTTACCACACCCGCATCCGCCAGGGCATGGCCGGTGGCGTACAGGCTAAGATCCGCCGTACCATGCAGCGGCTGGGTCACATCCACCAGCACCACGCCCCGGTCGGTCGCGGTGCGAAGCGCTTCCATAAACGCCTCATTCTCGTTGGGGGCATTGCCCGATCCATAGCACTCCAGCACAACGCCCTGCACCGGCGGAGCCAGCACATGCGTGAGATACGACGCCTCCAACCCAGGAAACACCCGAAACGCAGCCACGGTGGCACTCCCCAGCGCCACCACATCGGGCGTGCGGTCGTGCTCGGGCGCCTCCGGCACCAGCGACCAGTCAATGTCCACGTTGATGCCCACCGTACCCACCGGCGGAAAGTTGGGCGATGCAAACGCTCCAAATGTGTCCGCATTGACCTTCGTGGCGCGCGTGCCGCGCAGCAACCGGTCGTTGAAATACACAAACACGCCGTTGAGACGGTCGTGGTGAGCGCCCAGAATCAGTAGCGAGGTGAGCAGATTGCTCTGCGCATCGGTGCGGGTTTCGACGAGCGGAATCTGGGAGCCCGTGAACACAACCGGCTTACCGAGTGGACTCAGCATAAACGAAAGGGCAGACGCCGAAAACGCCATCGTATCGGTGCCGTGGACGATCAGGAAACCGTCGTAGTCCGCGTAGTGATCACGAATCACGGTGGCGATGTTGAGCCAGTGCTCGGGTGTCATGTTCGCACTATCGAGCAGCGGATCAAACTCGTAGATGTCGTAGTCGGGCACATCGTCGGATTGAAACGTGCCGCGGGCGTTGATTTGGGCTTCGAGATGGCCGCGCTTCGTGTCGTATCCACCGCTTTCGGTGGGAGCCATGCCAATGGTGCCGCCGGTGTGGGCAATGAAAATGCGAGGGGATGAGGTCATAAAGAAGGGGAAACCTGTAGGGAAGGACTCCGAAAGGAAGCATCCAACGAGTCCGAGTGCGACGCGGTTCAACGAGAAAATAGCCTCAACACGATCACCTGCCGTGCTCAATCGCCCAGCCCTGCCCACCTCGTGCAGGCAACATCGGGGAGCTCGTCGGTAGGTCGAGAATGTTCGTTTTCACTCCCGGCCTTTGGCTACGGGCGTTCGATTCGGGCGTAGGGACACGGCGCGCCGTGTCCCTACCGAATGGTGACGTGGTGAACCGTGCGAACAGGCGAGCGAAAAATCGTCCATCTTCCATCCACCATCTTCCATCCTCGCCCTCTCCATCCCTGAAAAGACTACACCATCACAACGAGCACCAGCGCCATTCCGAGCGGAACCACGATGTTATCATTGAGCCGCACGGGCAGTGCCTCCAGCACCGCCCCGGCAGCGGCGGTCAGGATCACGGCCATCCACGGAAGACCAAACACGCCAAACACCGCAACGGCCACCACAACAAACGCCAGCGACCCTTCTACGGTACGCCCATGAGCCCCCCAGGCATGACGACCCACGCGACGTCCGACCAAGGCCGCGGCGGCATCGGCCACAAGCGCGGCACAGAGGACAGGGACGGCCACATCCAGCGGAAACAGCCAGGCGGCACCCGCACACGCAATGAGTACCGAGGTCGCGCCGTTCAGTACGACCGATCCCCCCAGTGGGGGCCACTCCGACGGACGCATGAGTGGTCCAAACCAGTGGGTGATGAAGCCACGAAACGGGGCCCAGCGAACCCGAAGCACATCCCCCAATATGCCCAGCAGCGCCCCGCTCGTCACGATCCACCCCGCCACAGGCATGCCCAACCCGTCCATCCCCAGCGGAATGGATAGTGCCAGCAGGTGAAGCGCCTTGCGCGCCTCTTCAGCCCGCATCGAGAACGAAGC
>CAZZCI010000461.1:0-1971 GCA_964653015.1 uncultured Rhodothermales bacterium | reverse complement strand
CCCCGAAGCCGATCACGTAACGCCGGTCCTCAACCTGTTGGAAACCGACGATGTGGCTTCATGGCTGGAGGCGATGGGCGTCATGGAGATCGTGCATCAGGGGTGGATGGCCGACCTCGATGTCCTTGAACAGATGCTCCTGGCTACCTGGTCGCATCATGGCACGCCCGTGCAACCCGCCTCCCCTAATCTGCGACTCTGGACGCCAACCGATACCCGCGATCCGGCTGCCAACCTCAAGCAACTGGCCACCTACATCCGCCAGTGGTTTCCGGAGGCGTTCGACGGCACCGCACCTGCGTTTCCGGATGCACCCCGCTTCCAGCACGCGTACAACGGACTCCTTACCCTGGCCGACTGGATCGGCTCCGATAACGAGCGGTTCTTTCCGTTCGTCACCGACCGCTCCGACCCAATGCCCGATTCGCGCAAGCACGCCGCTACGGCCATCGAAAAGCTCTTTCTGGAGGGCGATGCCTTACGCATCCAACTGCCTGAATCGGTGGGATTCGACCGCGTTCTCGAAGAGCCAACCTGGACGCCCCATCCGGTACAGCAAGCATGCTACGACCTGCCCATCCACGACAGCGGCAGCCTCACCATCCTCGAATCCGACACCGGATCCGGAAAAACCGAGGCCGCCCTCGCGCGGTACGTCCGGCTCTTTCAGGCGGGACAGGTGGATGCGATGTACTTTGCCGTGCCCACCCGCAGCGCCGCCACCCAGCTGCACGGACGCGTTGAGGCCACCATCAAACGCATTTTTGGGGATGCGGAACGGCGTCCCCCGGTCGTGCAGGCGGTGCCCGGCTACATCAAGGCCGACGACCGCGAGGCCATGCGGTTGCCGGGCTTCGAGGTGCGCTGGGACGATGAGGACGAAACCATGCAGTACCGCGGCTGGGCGGCCGAATCCCCCAAACGCTATCTGGCAGGTCCCATTGTGGTGGGCACCGTCGATCAAGTGTTGCTTTCTGCGCTGCAGGTGCCCCATGCACACATGCGCGGCGCGGCGCTCCTCAGGCACTTTCTGGTGGTCGACGAGGTGCATGCCTCGGATGTGTACATGACGGCGCTCATGGATCGCGTGCTCGATCAGCACTTGCACGCCGGCGGGCATGCCCTCATGATGTCGGCGACACTCGGCTCAGCAGCCCGTACGCATCTCACCACGGCGAATCGTACGGATCCCCCCGCCCCCAAAACCGCCGAAACCGAGGATTACCCGCTGCTCACGCACGTAGCGGCCGACCGGCGCGATCCTACGTCGGTGCATGCGGCCTCGGTGAGCAGCGCCAAAACGGTGCAGCCTACGCTTCACCCCATTGCGAACGCCCCCGAAACGCTGGCCGAGCGTGCAGCGCAGTACGCCGATCAGGGGGCGCGCGTGCTCATCATTCGGAACCTGGTTGATGACTGCGTAGCCACGCAGCGGGCAGTGGAGGCGGTGGCCCCCGCTCGACATCTGTTTGGATGCGAAGGCACAGCGGCTCCCCACCACTCCCGGTTTGCCCCCGACGACCGTTCGCGCCTCGACGATGCGATTGAATCCACGTTCGGGAAAACCGCTGACCGCACAGGCGGATGCATCGCCGTGGCCACGCAGACGGTGGAGCAGAGCCTCGACATCGACGCCGATATTCTGCTTACCGATCTGTGTCCGATAGATGTGCTCTTGCAGCGCATCGGGCGGTTGCACCGGCACGCGCGGGCCCGTCCCGACGGATTCGACACGGCCCGCTGCGAAGTGCTCGTGCCGCCGGAGCGCGATCTGGGCGCGGCCATTACCGGCGAAGGCAAAGGCATCCAGGGCGATCATGGGCTGGGGACCGTGTACCAGGATCTCCGCATGCTCGAAGCAGCCTGGCAGGTGCTCGACGACGAGGCGCTACCGAGCTGGCGTATCCCCGATCACAACCGGCTGTTGGTGGAGCGGGCCACACACCCGGATCGGTTGCATCGCATTGTGGA
>CAZZCI010000460.1:0-1983 GCA_964653015.1 uncultured Rhodothermales bacterium | reverse complement strand
CCCGCGAATATATCTTTGGGAGCATCCTAGATCAGCTGTTGGAACGCACCCGCCAGATGATCATTGTGGGGCGCTTTGTGAATCCGGTAAGCACACACAAGCGCATGGTGTTGGCTATACCGCCGTATGCCGACCGCGAGTCGGGCTTTGCAGGGGCCATGCGGGCGCTCAAAGTGTTGTGCAGTCAGGCGGGCATGGATCTGGTCGTAGTTGCCCCCGAAGCGTCAATCAAGCCGCTCTCGGCACGCATCGAAGCGACCAAGCCCAATGTGCAGTGGAAAGCCGTTTCTATCGCGCAGTGGGGGCAGCTTGTCAATAAGCTGGATACGGTGATGGAACCCACCGACTTGCTGGTGCTGATGAACGAACGCGAAGGGTCCATTGCATGGCGTCCTACCCTGAACCGGCTTCCCGGCGTACTGGCACAGCGCTTCAAAGAAAACACGTTCCTGACGGCCTACATGTCTGAAGAGGCCGCTACGCCGGGGCGCGTAGGCCGCATTGAAGGCCCCGATGCCTCGGTACTTGAAAAAGCGTTGCGTCCGGAGTGCGTAGTGCTCAACATGAAAGACGGAGACACGAAAACCATTCTCACCCATGTGCTGGAGTGCGGACTCAGCGCTCAGGCCGAGCAGATTGATCGTATCGTAGCGCAGTTGCTCAACACCGAGGGATATGCTCCAGAGGTGCGCAACGGGGTGGCATTATACCACACCCGCTCTACCGCACTTGAAGACACCACACTTGTCGTGGGTATCAGCGAAGACGGCGTAACGCCCGATTACACCAGCAAGCCCGTGTACGTGGTGCTCGTGCTCATTGGTGGAGCCGATGCGTCATTCGAAGGCTACCTGAAGCACTTGGCTGTGGTTGCTGAGTTGATACAGACCGATGAGATGGTGCAGACGCTCCGCACCTCCGAAACCACAAAAGGGGTCGAGAAGCTGCTGATGCAGAGCGCGCGCCGCCCCCAGCAAGACCCACAACCAGCCGCTTCTTCCAGCAGTGAACCGGGCGACAATAAAAAGTCGGGTTAGGAGCTAAGCTGCTTCACGACTCCTGCCATAAGACGGCCAAGCCGAGGACGCGCATCAGCGGCAGCGGCCATGATCGATTCGATGTCTACCGGCTCCAGGGCATCGGGCAGACAAATATCTGTAATTACGGATACGGCCAGGCAGCGGATGCCCATGTGGTGTGCAGCAATGACCTCGGGCACTGTGTTCATGCCCACCACCTCGGCTCCCAGGTCGCGCATGTAGCGATATTCAGCTTTCGTTTCAAGCATGGGGCCGAGCACAGCCAGGTAGACCCCCTGGTAGAGATGGATTTCGCGCTTCAGGGCCTCCGACCGTGCCATCGCGCGCAACTCGGCGTCGTACGGCTCACTCATATCCGGAAAGCGTGGCCCCCAGTCGTCAATGTTGGGACCGACCAGCGGATTTGTGCCCTGCTCGTTGATGTGGTCGGTGATGAGCATAAGATCACCTTCGTCGAAGTGCGGGTCCATGCCTCCCGCGGCGTTGGAGAGGAGCAGGTGCTCTACGCCCAAAACGCCCATCACCCGAATCGGAAAGGCCACCTGATGCGCCGTGTAGCCTTCGTATAGGTGCATGCGCCCGTTCATCGCCATCACTGGGGCTCCGTTCAGTGTGCCAACGAGCAGCTCGCCCTCGTGCATAGAGGTCGTGGAGGTTGGAAAGCCCGGAATTGATGCGTAAGGGAGGCGAACGCTCACGTGGATGTCGTCTTTGAGTCCGCCCAGTCCGGTGCCCAGGATGAGCGCGGTAGTTGGTATGGCGTCGGATTCAGCGCGGATGTGATCGGCAGCCTCTTCCACCGATGCCCGATAATCAGCGGCGTCAAACGACGGAATCATAATTCTTTAGCCGTATGATTGGGGATAGCTTAACCAGGTGACGGTCTATCCAAGCACCCCGTGATCGGTGGCCACCTCCGCAAAAGCTTCGATCGCGCGATCCA
>CAZZCI010000459.1:0-1984 GCA_964653015.1 uncultured Rhodothermales bacterium | reverse complement strand
AAAGAGGAAAGGCGGCAGCGGGCAGGCCAATGCTTCGGCAACGGCCATCAGCAGGTCGGCCTCGGCATCGGTTACGTTATCGTTGGCGAGCACGCACCGTGCGCACGCATCAATGACTTGCTGCTTGAGAGCAGGGCGCGTTTGAGCAAGGCGGTCGAGAGCCTCGTCGAGACGCTGCGGTGGGGCACTCACCCGCTTGTATGAGGACGGGTCGGTGACATCGTCGAAGGCAGCAAGTCCTGCTTGAAAGTGTTTGCTGGCTTCGCGGTTGGAAGATGCTCCAGCTTGGGCAATCATCGAGAGCAAGGCGATGGCATCGTCCTCGATCTGGCTGAACCGCTTGAAGCGTGCGCGGCTGTCGGAAGGGTTGGCCAGGTGGTCGAGGCGATGGCGGATGATGGTTTCGAGTGCATACTCGAAGACCGTCAGTTGGTCATCGGCGCGAACCAGATCCTGTACCAGGTCGTGAATCTGGGTGCGCTGATCGTCGGAGAGGTCGCGCAGCGCGGGTGCCGCTACGTTGATAAGCGGCAGCCGCAGGCGGTGAGGCAGATCATGGAGATCATCGAGCAGGCGTTCAACTTCACGCACGACTTCATCGGACGCGCGCTTGTGGAGGAGCGTTTCCTGGGCGGTACGCGCATTGGGGTCGGGGTCGAGCAAAAAGCCGTAAATGATGGCCGTTGCGCCGAGCGGTTCGTGTGCCGCATCGAGCAGGTCGTCGGGGAGCGCTGCCCGGATTTTGGCGCCCATATCGACCGCGTCGGCGGTCAGTTCACCGGCTTGGTTCACCACATCTTCCGGCGTGGGTGGCTCCTTCGATGCGCTTGATGCCGCGGCGCCCGCCGCACCAGCGGCAAGACCTGAAACCCCTGCGGCTTGTGCAGCCTGCGAGCTATCACCACCCGACGTAGATCCGGGCTTGCGCTGTTGCTGTTCGGCATCGAAGTCAGCGTCGATCCGCTTGATGCGTTCGTCTAGCGGGGGATGTGTGGCAAATGCACCGCTTCCAAACAGCTTACTCGACACGCCGTCGCTGAAAAACAGGTGGCTTGACTCCTCGGCCTTTGTGTGCTCGATGGTCGATCCGGCGTCGTATCCGGCAATTTTTTTGAGTGCGCCTCCAATGCCATTCGGGTTGCGGGTGAACTGCACCGCCGAGGCATCAGCCAGAAACTCGCGCTGGCGCGACACCGCACTTTTGATGAGGCGCCCACATAGCAGGCCCACACTGCCAATGATTAGCAGTGCTATTCCGGCAGCAATCATGACCAACTGCGATTTGTTGTCGTCGCTACGGCGGCGGCCCATACTGCTGTAGAACGTGGCGCGCAGCAACGTACGCCCGAGGATAGCAATGAGCAGAATGCCGTGCAACACCCCCATCAGGCGGATGTTGAGACGCATATCACCGTTGAGGATGTGGCTGTACTCATGCGCAATGACACCCTGTAGCTCCTCCCGATTTAGTTGCTCCATGCAGCCACGGGTTACTCCAATGACGGCATCGTCGAGCGTGTATCCAGCCGCGAAGGCGTTGATGCCTTCCTCTTCGAGTAGATAGACTTCGGGAGCCGGCACCCCAGAGGCAATGGCCATCTCTTCAACGATATTGCGAAGCTGCTTCTCGTTGAAGTTAGACGGATGTTTGCCAATCGGACGTCCATCCAGGGCTTCGGCGACCACATGGCCGCCTTGCTTCAGTTGGCTCACTTTGAATACGCTTCCGCCTCCAACAATGAGTACTGTTCCCCCGGCAATTAGCACAAACAGGCCGGGCTGAATCGGTGAAACGGCGCCTTCAGCCATGAACATAAGAAGGATGACGCCTACAACGTAACCCACCACAATGAGTCCAGCGACTGCTGCGATGAACAGAAAAATGAGCCGCGTGGTGTTGCGGCGGGCCTCATCTTGGCGTTCAAAAAAGTTCTTCATGGGGGCGTAAAGAAACTACAGGGGCTTTTGCACAATCCGTGGTCTA
>CAZZCI010000458.1:0-2007 GCA_964653015.1 uncultured Rhodothermales bacterium | reverse complement strand
GACATCGTCTACAGCGTCATCAATCAGATGATGGATGATGTCGGCTCGCGCGAAAATGACAAGGTGATGGCCCAAATCACAACGATCTCGGTTGATGCCGCA
Organism: uncultured Rhodothermales bacterium; assembly: GCA_964653015.1. Classification (GTDB taxonomy): domain Bacteria; phylum Bacteroidota; class Rhodothermia; order Rhodothermales; family Salinibacteraceae; genus Longimonas. The sequence continues at coordinate 1,905 of CAZZCI010000458.1, read as the reverse complement.
TTCTCGGATGAGTTTGAACAAACACTCAATGAACTAGTGCGATCCCTCATCGTTGATTCTCTTGATGTTGTTAAAGACCAAATTGACCTGTCGCGGTGGGATCCCAAACGCGCCCCGGCTCGCGACGCTGCACCGGTTTCGTAACCAGAGCCTATACAGATCCTTAGGAGATGATTTTTTTCTAAAGACACGGCATACTCCTTGCCACTCTTCCTATACAGATGTCTTTTCTGTACGGATATCTTTTCCTAAGCGTATACCTCCCTCCTAACGCTTCTCCTGTCTTGTGGCTGGCCTCTACTTTCATACCCCATTTCGCACCAAAGATCGTCCATTTGACGAAGCATTTGTGGTTCCAACCCCACAGCCCGATTACGAAGGGCTTGCCCGTGCAATAAAATGCGAATTGAGCGATCATTTAATCCCCTATGCTGATACATTCCCAATCAAGTCGGTTTATGTAGGCGGAGGACGCCCCTCTATGATGCCTCTTGCCTACTTAAAGCCATTGGTTAAGCATACCATGGCCGTATTTAACATCGACCCCTCTGCAGAAGTCACCATCGAGCTATGTCCGGGAGATGCTTCTACAGAGTATTTGGAAGGGCTTCGTGAAGCCGGTTTCAATCGACTGAGCGTTACGATGCTCTCATTCTTCGAAGAAGACCTCGGTATTCTCTCGGCTCCCCATTCCGAGTATGGGGGGCGGGAGGCTCTCAAACGGGCTCGTGAAATTGGATTCGACAATATATCGATCGATCTTGTGTTCGGGTGGCCAGAGTTGCCTATGCAACGCTGGAAACGAAGCATCCACGAAGCGGTGGACCTTCAAATCGAACATATTAGCCTGCAAGAGTGGCCCGCCCCCCCTGCCGATGAACAGGGCGTAATGCAACGCACCAAGCAGTATCGGTATGCTCTGAACCACCTGGAATCAAACGGCTATACCGCTTACGAAATTTCGCATTTTGCACGCCCCTCCTACGCGTCGGTGCATAATGCCACGTACTGGAATCACGACAGCTTTCTGGGCATCGGTCCCGCAGCGCATAGTTTCTGGTGGCCGCCCGCTGCCAACTTCCCGCAACGATGGGCCAATGTTGCAGATCTTGACGAATATCTAGATGTAATCAAAAGAGGGGGCCGCCCCCTTTCTTTTCAACATTGCGTTGACCAAATCACACTGGCCCAAGAATATCTGGCCTTGCGTCTACGCACCCGAGAGGGCCTCGACCTGAACCGGTATCACGAACGATACGGCATTGACCTGCGTGCAACGCATTCCGAATTACTCGATCGCCTCAGCGAACACCGTCTTGTGCACCCGCTTGATGACAACATCCTGCGCCTCACCCATGACGGCTGGCTCGTATCTGATTCTATCGTACATCGTCTACTGCCCGACTCGTCCTGACGATTAGTTGCTTGCTTCCATGCCTATCCGCACTGCCACCACCGAAGCAGACCTCGACACCATCCGAGTGCTGTTTCGCAACTATGCTGAAGAACTGGGGATTGACCTCTGCTTTCAAGATTTTCAGGAGGAGCTCGATACACTTCCTGGCTCTTATGCTCCGCCACAAGGCACCATCTTGCTGGCAGAAAATGAGCAGGGCACCGCAACCGGGTGTGTCGCCCTAAAGCCGTTAGAGCCGCCCGCTATCTGCGAAATGAAACGTCTGTACGTCATTCCCAAGTACCGAGGCCATGGACTTGGGCGCCGTCTCGCGATACGCATCCTCGAAGCAGGCCGATCACGCAATTACACCACCATGCGCCTCGACACCCTCGACTCGTTGCATGCAGCCCTTGCACTGTATCGCGACCTTGGTTTTGTGGAAATTACCGCGTACTATACCAATCCGCTACCCAATGTCATTTACATGGAAAAAGAACTTACATGAA
>CAZZCI010000457.1:0-2010 GCA_964653015.1 uncultured Rhodothermales bacterium | reverse complement strand
GAGCCACCACCGTTCGGGCATGGGGGCGTTGAAAACTTCGCTGTAGGAGCGGTCGAATACGTTGCGCACCTCCACAGAAGCGGTGGCTTGCGTGCCTATAATGGATGTGTTGTAGTATACGCGAGCATTGGCCACCTGATATTGCATGTCGGCGGGCTCGGGCGCATCGAGACGTTCTTTCCACTGATGTTGGATGCTGGCTCCCAGTCCGCTCCACTGTGCTTGCAACGTGGTTTGCAGATGATGGCGTGCCGAGCTGGCAGCGTACGTGTAGAGGACGCCCTCATCCACATCGCCGATGGTGGCGTCGAGTCCGGTATATGCGACGGTGGCTTCAAGAAAGCTCTGAGTTCCCAAAGCACGGCGGGCACGTAGTTCGGTTTCGAGGCCCAGTGTTTCCACGGACAGCACATTGCGCGACTGGAAAAACTCGGCGTCGGGCTCCAGAGCAAAGTCGATGAGCCCATCGGTGTCGCGCAAGAATCCGGTTGCGTGCAGCGAAATTCCATCTATCGGAAAGAGATCAAATCCGGCTTCATACGACCAGGCGCGTTCGGCGCGCAAACCGGGCGTACCCAGGCTTCCATCAGGGGGGGAATCGAGTTCGGTGTTGTAGTAGCGCTCTACGTAATTGGGCGCACGCACGGCGCGTCCGAAGCCGGCTCGTAGCGTGTACGATGGACGTGACCAGGCGGCGTAAAATTGCGGGGTCAGCTCGGTGTCGAAGGCAGAGTCGTGGTCGAGGCGCAGGCTTCCGCTCAGGGTAAGGGACTCGACGGGCATCCAGCGGGCACGCCCAAATACGCCGGCTGATTCATCGGTGTGGCTGCCCAGGTTGTTCGAGTCGATGTCTCGGAGCGAGCCCGATGCGCCGCCTCCAATGCGCCATTGGCTGCTCAGGTCGTGTTGTAGTTGGGTATGTGCGGTGAGCAGGCGGCTGGTGTGTTCGTTGGGGGGAATGTCGGGAGTGAAGCGGTAGCTGTCTTCATGCTGTTTAGCCGCAACCTGAGCGCGAAATTGCGTGGGGCGATCGGGGGTGCTCACGTAGCGGGTTTGGGCCCAGTAGGTGGAGGTGGATTCGCGCGCCCGATCGGTTTCGTTGCTGGTGTAGAACTGATACGCACCAAACTGCCGGTCGTCGGCTCCGGCGCGGGCCATGAGCGTTCCGTTGCCCAGTTGCTGGGTGAGGGCTACCGACCCGACCATCCGCTCAAAGTCAGTGCGCAGGCGTTCGCTGTCATGGGTAACGGGATTGCCGTCTGGCGTCGAGATGGGCTGTCCGTCGCTGCCCTGTGTGGCAAATGACGCTGTTAGAAAAGTGCTGCCGCGCTGCAATCGAGCATGAACGTCGGCTTCGTACAGGGCATGGCGACCGATGCGTGTGCTAACGGATACATGTTCGGAGTCAATGGGGGCTGCGTCTTGTTCTTGTTGCAGACCCGCATGGGTAAAGATTTGTACGACGCCGCCCAGGGCATCGGGGCCGTAAAGGGCTGAGGCGGGGCCGCGTAGCACCTCGATGCGTGCGATGTCGCTTGACGAGATAGGCGTATCGGCGAGAAAGTGGCCTGTCATAGGGTCGTTCAGGCGCGCTCCATCGATAAGGACGAGCACGCCGTTGAATGTGGAGCCGCGCATGGTAATGTCGCTTTGCACGCCGAATCCGCCTCGGCTTTGCACATCCACCCCGCTCACTGTACGCAACACCTCGTCATAGGTCATGGCCGGGAGCCCAGCGAGAGCATCTTGTGTCCAGATGGATACGGAGCGCCCGGACTGTTGTGCGTGTTCGGCACTGCGTGAGGCGGTAACGACCACTGTGTCGGAGATAGCGACCGACATAGCGATATCGGTTGTGTCAGCGGGGGTTGCGTGGGCATCTGTTGTAAACAGAACGCCAAGTGGCAACAGAAGAATCGCGAGTAAGCGGTGCATAGATACAGAAAAAAGTTGGTGGGGGCGCTTTGTATGCTATCCAAAGGTAGAAGAGAGAAAGAGCGATTGCAATGG
>CAZZCI010000456.1:0-2021 GCA_964653015.1 uncultured Rhodothermales bacterium | reverse complement strand
CCCTGCTCTGGACCATTTGCGCACCCGGTACAGCCACGTACTGGAACGGGTACAGAAGGATTACGACGCGCTGGTGGAGGCACAACCAACCGTCACAACCCGAAAACTGAATCGTCGTCTGGACTGGCGGATGGCTATTGGGCTCGGACGTGCATCGGTGCGCGAGACCAGTATGACGCTTCACCATGTCTATGGTATCCCTTACGTGCCCGGCAGTGGAGTGAAAGGAGCCGTGCGGTCGTTCGTGCTGCTGCAGTGCTTCTGGACCGATCAGCACATGGACTTGATGAACCAATCGAACGACGGCAGCAAGGCGGGTGGGAAACTTGAGGAAGCAGGCCTCGCTGATCCGCTGTTCTGCACGCTGTTCGGTACGCCGCCCGAAGGCGCTTTTGAGGAAGCCCGCCGCGGACGCGTCCGGTTCTATGATGCGTATCCCTCAGAGCCTCCGGTAGTCGAGCGCGACATCATGAATCCGCACTACCGAGACTATTACATGGATCGCGATGCGCCCACCGACGATCAAGACCCAACGCCCATCTACTTCCTTACCATCCGCGAAACCAGCTTCACGTTCTGGCTCAGTCAGGATGCTGGTGCAGTTTCGTTGAGCGATATTCCGGATTACCAACAAAGCCCGGTTTACCAGTCCACGCCCGAAGATAGCCGCGGCTCGCTTCTCGACATTGCCACGCATTGGCTTACACGTACGCTGACTGAGTATGGGCTTGGTGCCAAGACATCGGTGGGATATGGTTATTTCACCAGCTAACGTATCATCCGCCATACGGGCTCTCATTTTAGCGCTTTCTCTGCTTCCAGTATCGTTCCCCCATGCCCCAACGCGTTGCGCTTTCCTTTCTTGGCACCGGTCGCTACGAGCCCACCGCATACCAGTGGAACGGGGCCACCTGCACCACGAAGTTCATGCCGGTGGCGTTGCAGACCCTGTTTGAACCGGATACCCTGCTCGTCGCCGAAACCCCCGGCGCCCAGGCAAAGCACGGGGCCGACCTCGCCGCTGCCTGCGACTACACGTCCGTAGCGGTGCCCAATGCGACCGCCGAAGCCGACTGGTGGCGCCTCTTCAATGCCCTGGCCGATGCGGTGCCTGAGGATACCACGCTCTTGGTGGACATCACCCACGGCTTTCGCTCGCAGCCCTTCCTGGCCCTGGCAGCGGTGCTGTACCTGCGTGTGGTAAAGGATGTCTCCATCGAGCGCATTGTCTATGGCGCTTATGAGGCGGGCACCGATGGCACCTCGCCGGTTGTCGACCTCACGGCGTTCTTGCAGCTCATTGACTGGGCCATTGCCACCGAGCAGTTCAAGGCCTATGGGGATGCGGGGCCGCTGCGCACCATGTTTCGCGACATTGCCGACGAAAGCCGTAAAGGCAACCGCGTGGCCCTAAACCTGCGTCCGGCAGGCGAGGCGCTGCACCGCGTCACCCGTGCACTCTCGCTGAACCGTCCCATCGAAACGCTCACCGAAGCCGAGGATCTCGTCGAGGTGCTTGAGAAGGCAATGAGCGACGTACGGTCGGTGCCGCAGGCGCAACCCCTCAAACGGCTCATGCTCATTCTGGCGCGCCGGTTTGCGCCGCTGGGACATGCCGATGGCTCGGTCTTTGCCCAGCGCGGGTTTGCCGCCCAGGGCGCCATGCTGCGGTTCTACGTAGAGACCGAGCAGTACCTGCAGGGCTTTACGCTCGCGCAAGAGATGTTGGTGTCGTGGGTCTGCATCCGCGAGGACTATGATCCGCTGGTACGGGGCTGTGGAGGGCAGGAGCGCGCGCAGTACAACGGCCGGGTGGGCGCACGGACGCTGTTCTCCGACTGGAGCGATGCTCGCAACAGAAATGCGGATCTGTGGACCGACCTGCCTGACAAATATCAGCAGGCGGTTACGCTATGGGATGCGCTCCGGGATTACCGCAACGACGTGGCCCATGCCGGATTCAGCCACAACCCAACCCCTGCCCAGAAGCTGATCGATAAGGCGGAAGATGTACTCTATGC
>CAZZCI010000455.1:0-2030 GCA_964653015.1 uncultured Rhodothermales bacterium | reverse complement strand
CCGACCAGGCGCTGACGCTGCTGGAAGAGGGCCATTCGAACGAGGAGATTCTGGACCAAACGGGCTGTACCGTTGCCGTAAACGATGCCTCATTCACCGTGCGCAAAGGCGAGATCTTCGTCCTTATGGGCCTTTCGGGGAGTGGAAAATCAACGTTGCTGCGGTGCATGAACCGCCTGGTTGAGCCCACCCGTGGCTCGGTGCGCATTGCGGGCGATGACATTACAGAAATGGACGGATCCGAGCTGCGGGCCCTGTGCCAAAAGGTGTCGATGGTGTTTCAACACTTCGGACTGCTACCGCATCGTACAACGCAATCCAACGTGGAGTTTGGGTTGGAGGTGCGGGGCGTGGACAAGGCCACCCGGCAGGCACGGGCCAAAGAGGCGATCGATCTGGTGGGCTTGACTGGATACGAAAACCACACGCCCGACGCGCTCTCCGGAGGGATGCAGCAACGCGTAGGACTGGCCCGCGCTCTGGCCAACGACCCCGACATTCTGCTGATGGACGAACCCTTCAGCGCGCTCGACCCGCTCATCCGCAGCGAGATGCAGAACGAACTGCTGAACTTGCAGCAGGAGATGCAAGAAACTATCCTGTTTGTAACGCACGACCTCGACGAAGCGCTCAAAATTGGCGACCGCGTAGCCATTATGAATGCGGGGCGCGTTGTGCAGGTGGGCACGCCCGAAGAGATTCTGACCGAGCCCGCTGATGACTACGTGCGCTCGTTCGTCCAAGACGTCGACCGGACGCGCGTCATCCAAGCATCAACCCTGATGCGTTCATATCCTACCGTGCACCTCACCGATGACAATCCGCACGGTCCGGCGGTGGCCATTCGCAAGATGCGCAACGAAGGCACCGAGCTCGTGTATGCGGTCGATGCCGAAAACCGTTTGCTGGGCTTGGTGCACCTTGATGATGCGGTGGACCTGCGCACCCAAAACCGATCGGAGTTGCGCGAGGCGCTTACGCAAGAGGTGCCTACCGCCCACGAAAACACCCCGGTAGCTGCGCTGCTTCCTATCGTATTCGAAGCGGACCTGCCCGTGGCCATTCTCGACGATGATGAAGTTCTCGTCGGCGTGGTCGATCGGGCCTCTATTCTGTCTGAGGTGACTACCAATATCGAAAATTTGGTCGAGTCGGGAGCGCTGAACAAAGATGCTACGCCCGAAAAAGCGCGCCTACGTCGCTCTACCGGTGCGGCTTAGCTGGATGCGCTTATCCCGCTTTTGTGCGTAGCTTCTTTTATCATTGACCTTCCTTTCTCTTATGCTTGAGTTTGACATTGGCGCCGAGTTTGAGGCGCTCATAGACTGGCTCACTGCCAACTTTTCGCCGTTCTTCGACGGGGTTACCAACTTCATTACGCTGCTGATTGACGGGCTGGAGGCGCTGCTGCTGTATCCACCCAGCTATGTCATGATTGCATTGCTCACCGCGCTGGCGTGGTGGACCTGCTCGCGGGGCATGGCGCTGTTCAGTGCTGTAGGACTCCTGCTCATTGACCAGGTAACCCTTCCGCTTCCCTTTGTAGACACCGTGTTGGTGTTTGGCATGGGCTTTTGGGATTTGTTGATGCAAACCGTTGCCCTTACGCTCATCGCTACGCTTCTCTGCTTGGTCGTTGGCATTCCCATGGGAATCTGGGCTTCGAAGAGCCGCGCAGTGGACCGAAGTATTCGCCCGGTGCTCGACTTTATGCAGACCATGCCTGCTTTTGTCTACCTGATTCCGGCGGTGCTGCTTTTCGGGCTTGGCAAGGTGCCCGGCGTTATTGCCACGTTTATCTTTGCAACTCCGCCTGTCGTCCGGCTCACCAATCTGGGGATTCGTGAAGTGCCCGAGGAGGTGGTTGAGGCGTCTCGCTCGTTTGGGGCCACCACGCGGCAAACCCTCTTGAAGGTCGAATTGCCGGTAGCCCTGCCTACCATTATGGCGGGCGTCAACCAAACGATTATGCTCGCGCTGTCGATGGTTGTCATTGCCGCCCTCATTGGCGCCGAAGGGCTTGGCGGCCC
>CAZZCI010000454.1:0-2031 GCA_964653015.1 uncultured Rhodothermales bacterium | reverse complement strand
CATTGACCTGTGTGTAACAGACAGCGCACTTACCAATCAGAGGTGGCTTGGGTAAAGATATCATCAGCCAACTCCTCAAGAGCAATCGCACTGGCCTCTTCTTGTCCCCCTAGTCCTTCTGCAGGATCGTAGTTAGATTGGCCGGTAAAGGCCCGGCTCAAGAACGATTCGTCGTTCACTTGATCAAGATACTCGACCTGTACATTGATCGTGACGCGGTTTGCCGTAGCGCGATCATCGCCGCCGACGGTCGTGGGCTGGCTGCTGTATCCGTCGATACGCACATCTAGCACCGCATCAGCTTCGGCGGTGCGGGTGGTCAGCGAAAGACGCGTTTGATCTACAAACCGTTCAATCAGTAGATCGGTGAGGTCCTGGTCTAGCGCCACGAACGGACTATTACTCCGATCATCGACAAGGGGAATCGCTATCGTTTCGATATCGGACGGAATGGTGGCTCCGGTAAAGCTGTAATAGGTGCATCCGGATGTCAGCAGCACCACAGCAAGAACGGCCCCGACGCCAAGCCGGGTGAGGTGGTGTATGGAAGAAGTCAACAAGCCATCGTCTGTCATTCGATGTCGTCCATGTCTTTGAGTTTGCGGTACAAGGTGCGCTCGCTGATGTCAAGCGCTTCAGCAGTTTTACGCCGATTGCCTTCAAACTTTTCCAGCGCGCGCCGAATGAGTTCGCGCTCGGCCTCTTTAATGGTTGGCAGCGGCATATCTGCCGACCGTGACGGCACAGAGGAGGGCGTGCCCGCATTGCCCGATGGGGATCCCTCGACTTCATAGACAACGTCTTCGATGAGGGAGTCGTAAGGCGCCTCGTAGGAGTCGTCGTACGATTCGTCGTACTCGGTATCATACTCCTTCTCGGGCGGAGCAGGATCGCTGGGCGAGGGGCTACGCCCCGATGGATCGGGATTGCGCATCACGACAAAGTCACTATAGTCTTGCGGGAAGTCGGTTCGCTCGGCAATGCGCCGAGGAACCACCACGCCAATGTTAGAGGCTAATGCCCGCAGTTGATCTTTCATCTCACGCATCTCCATGCGCATCTCCAAAATAGCACGATAGAGCAGTTCACGCTCATGCACATCGGGACCGTCCTGCTCATCGTTGTTGTTCACACGCATCAGCGTGGTCGAAGAGGGCGCATCGTCGATATCGCGCAGGAAGGGCTTCAGGTCGTCTTCGGTCACCGTGTTACCGCGCAGCAGCACAACCGTTTGCTCGGCAACGTTACGCAGTTCGCGCACATTACCGGGCCACCGGTAGGCGGTGAGTACCTCTTTGGCGTCGTCGGTCAGCGACTTGGGATGCGATTCGTATTCTTGGGTGAAGCGGTGCAGGTAGGTGTCGAAAATGGGAAGGATATCGTCGGGACGTTCGCGCAGCGGGGGAATGTCGATGCGCACGGTGCTAAGGCGGTAGTACAAATCCTTGCGGAACCCGCCCTCCTGCACCTCGGTGGCCAGGTTTTTGTTCGTCGCGGCTACCACGCGCACATCCACCTGTTGCTGCTGCGAGGATCCTACCCGGCTGAACTGACCGGATTCAAGAACCCGAAGCAGCCGTACCTGGGCTTCTTTGGGCATCTCCCCAATTTCGTCGAGGAAAATTGTCCCGCCGTCGGCCTCTTCAAAGTATCCATTTCGCTGCTGCACCGCGCCGGTATACGCTCCTTTTTCTGCCCCGAAGAGTTCACTTTCAATGAGGCCTTCTGGGATCGCCCCACAGTTAACAATCACCATCTTTTCGTGACGGCGGCGACTTAACTCGTGGATGACCTGGGCAATCAGTTCTTTGCCTACGCCGCTTTCTCCTTGCAGCAGTACCGTAATGGTTGTAGAAGCGACCTGCCGGGCTCGGTCAATCACGTTTTTTATCGCCTCTGAGGTCCCGACGATGCCAAAGCGTTCTTGGATAGAGGCACGATCCATAATGTACAGTCGATAATGAGTGGAAACGCTGACAGGATGCAATTGGTCTGCCTTTATGACACCCATGCCGTCTTGTGAGGATCCAT
>CAZZCI010000453.1:0-2039 GCA_964653015.1 uncultured Rhodothermales bacterium | reverse complement strand
ACATTCCACTCTGGACGCACCTTGTGACGCTGATCGGCCCAATGGGGAAATGTATGGTAGGGCATAGACACCTGACTAAAGAAGTGTCGCGTTCCAATCCCGAACGGGCGATATGAGCTGTCTGCGTGCTGCACGTAATACGCAATGTGCAGCGCATGCTGCCAACTGCTCAGCGGAGTATCAAATTGCAAGTTGCTGTAAAACGCCCGCTTGGGCATACCCGGATTGAATGCGCTAAACTGCTTGGGATCCAGCACAACTTCTTCGTACGTCGTCTGATCGCGATAGGCCGTGTCTACACGGTTGCGAATCACCCACGCTACCAGTTCCTGCTCGTGGGGCTGCTTGGTTTCAGAGTAAACAGCACGCGCAAGCCAGAGCGTCGCTTCATTGGCTCCCGGCAGGTGCTCAATGTGCGGCTTTACGTCTGTAGACGACCTATACGTAGCTTGTAGCAACTCGTACGTCGCTTCATCAGGCTCCGAAAGCTCCTGGGAAGAGGATGCTTCCGCTGGATCCGACACTTGGTCCGAAAAGGTCGGCGCTCCAGTAGATACAAGCAAGGCCAGTGAGGCACAAGCAATTCCTGTTGAAGCAATGGTTTTACACGTACTCATTCAAATAAGCTGCTATTCGTAGGATGCGAGGTTCCAATTCTCGTGTATCAACAAGGAAGGGGACCGAGGTATCTTGTAATACACCTTTCTTATTTTCTGAACCGGAACGTAAGGCAGAGCGGTCAACAGAAGGCTAAATCCGATGTTTCTTGTTTTTTATTTCTATAAGATGCTGTATCTATTAGACATAGCAACCTTCATCTATAATTGTTTTTGCTGAAACCGCTTCGATTAGTCCTGACTTAACCAGACGTTAGCATGGTGTTTAAACTTGATACGCAATTGTCTGTAACCAAAACATGTTGCATTTTTTACCCGAAGCGCTTCCGAAATCATTCTCAGTGCTATGTCACTCACCATTCTAGCCGACGAAAACATTCCACTGGTTCGCGAGGCTTTTGGCCCCTTGGGGACGGTACACACAGCCGCTGGGCGTGCTATTCGTCCGACCGATGTATCTCACGTCGATGCCCTCCTCGTGCGCAGCGTTACAACCGTTGATGCCAATCTGATTGGCGACACTGCTCTCCAGTTTGTTGGCTCGGCAACCATTGGCACCGATCACATCGATCGGCCCCTATTGGAGGCGAAAGAGATTCCGTTTGCCCACGCTCCAGGCTCTAATGCCGACAGCGTAGCCGACTATGTCATTACCGCTCTCTTGCAACAGGCTGTACGCACAGGAACAGCGCTTGCCCACTGTACAGTTGGCGTAATCGGGTGTGGCAACACCGGATCGCGCGTAGCACGCCGCTGCGAAGCCCTTGGCTGCACCGTACTCCGAAACGACCCGCCGCGTGCAAACGCCGCCCCCAAACAGGCGCATGGCTTCGTTTCTCTCAACGCTCTTCTTGCAACAGCCGACATCATTTCATTGCATGTTCCACTTACACACGCTGGTCCTTATCCCACCCATCACCTCATAGACGCCAAGGCACTAAGCGCCCTTCACGCCGATGCATGGCTCGTAAACACCTCGCGCGGCGGTGTTGTGGATGCGAACGCACTGCAGGATGCCCTGCAACGGAATCAACTCGGAGCGGCTTTGCTCGATGTGTGGCCCAATGAGCCTACCCCTCCACTCGATCTCGTCAGCCGGGCAGCAATAGCCACTCCGCATATTGCAGGATACGCCTACGATGGCAAAGTGCGTGGTACGTATATGCTTTATCGTGCGCTCTGCCGCGTGCTCGACCAGCCGTCCCCCTGGACACCCCGCACCGCGCTTGCTCGCCACGACCCCGACACCTGGATGCTAAGTCCGCCCGATGCGCGTTTTTCGCAGACGGAGGCACTCCATGCCCTGGCTCGACAAGCGTATGCGATTGCCAACGACGATGCTCGCCTGCGTGCAATTCGGGCTCGCCCGTCTTCAGCACGTGCCCATGACTTTAGCACCCTGCGCCGCACCTATCCCATGCG
>CAZZCI010000452.1:0-2051 GCA_964653015.1 uncultured Rhodothermales bacterium | reverse complement strand
TGGCAGCTCGAGGGGAGGCATCCGCCTAGCAAAAGGAGGCACGCTGCCGCCCAGAGGAGTGATCGCATGGAAACAGGAACCTGGTTTGTTGAATGAGGCAAAAGCAATGGGGGAATGCTGTATGTCGGAGGATACAATTGGGGTTCCTCCAACATGGCCGTGGGCAGTAGCGTCGCATCCCCCGGACGTTGGTTACTCGCGCCGGCCCAGTGTGATCGGAACTGTGAAGCGATCGCCATTGCGCTCAATGGTGAACGTCAGCTCATCGCCTGGGCGAAAGTCAAAGACCCGCGCCAGATAGTCGTCACGGTTGTCGATGCGTGTGCCTTCGATTTCGAGCACGACATCATAGGTCTGCAAGCCGGCGCGGTCTGCGGGAGAGCCGGGCTCTACATCGCGCACAATCATACCGCGCACGTCGCGCAGGCTGAGGGCACGCGCGATGCGGCTATCAACGCGTACCAGGTCGAGCCCTGTGTAATGGGGACGTGCCACCTCGCCTTCGGCTTGAAGCTGCTCCAGAATCTCCACGGCTCGTTCAGCAGGCACGGCAAACCCGATGCCCACCGAGCCGCCGGAGTCGGAATAAATCGCCGTGTTCACCCCAATGACCTCGCCGATGGCGTTCAGCAACGGGCCGCCTGAATTTCCTCGGTTGATGGCCGCATCGGTCTGAATCATGTTGCGATACATGCGACCATCTCGCCCGGATTGCAGGGTGCGGTCGGTGGCACTGACGACGCCTACGGTAACAGACGGTTCAGATGCTTCAAAGAGGCCGAACGGATTGCCAAGGGCGATGACCCACTCGCCGGGGATGGGCGCTTCGGTGGTGTCGAAGCTGAGATGCGGCAACGTGTCGTCGGGCTCAATCTTCAACAGCGCCAGATCGGTGAGACGGTCTTCGCCAACCACTTCGGCACTATAGGTGGAGCCGTCGGGGAAGTAGACCTCGATGGAACGCGCGTTGCTCACCACATGCTCGTTGGTCACGATATAGCCGTCGGGTGACATCACGAAGCCGGATCCGGTGCCTCGGGTCTGCCGCTCACGAGGAGGGCGCTGCATAAAGTGGCGGAAGAACGGGTCGTCGAAAAATGGGTCGCGCACTCGTTCAATTCGCTCCACCCCGATGCTCACAACGGCAGGCGAGGCGGTTTCCACAGCACGTGTTACGGCTGTACGTCGCGAATCGGCAATGGTATCGGCGGGTACGGCAGGCGTTTCTTCGCGTACGGACGCTGCAGCCGTATCCACATAATCGACTGTAGCCGGTCCGTTAGCAGCCTCGACTGATGGAGGGTGCTCGCTTTCGGCCTCGCAGCCAAGCCCGGCTGTAGAGAGCACCAGCACCCCAATGGTGAGTAGGTAGCGTAGAGAAATCAACATGGCTACGTATTATAAAAACAACGGGTTAGGTCAGGATGGTGGTGTTGGGGCAGCTCTGAATGATTGAGTTTAGGTGCGTACTTTTCTTTTCATTCTAGCTGTCCTCTCGCACTCGCCCCAGAGATCGCACTCCAGGAGTACTCGTTCGCTATGCTCACAGCGCCGGGGACGCAAGTGCATCCTCTAAACGTCATTCCCAGAGTGTCATGCCATGTATGTCATGCTGAACGTAGTGAAGCATCTCAGCGCCCAGCAATCGGAGTGCCCTGCTGCTCAGTGTCCATGAGCTCCACGCGCCCAGGGCGCGCCGCGCCTGCAGGGAAGGCGTTGAGATTGACCTGCGGACGCGACAACACCCCATTTCTCGTGGCGATGCACCAGCGGCATGGCCTACGGCCCCTCCGCGTCATTACGCCTGCTGGGACGCTTCAGCATCCTCAATTCACCACCTGGTTTCTTTACCGCAGGTGGGCGTTGGACGCAGAGCGTCCATTCGTCCGTCGCGACGCAGAGCATTGCGACGAGGACGTAAGCGGGAGTTCGCCTCTGGTTGTGTTGTGTATACACCATAGCTCCTCTGAGGGGGGCGTGATGAACGCCTTCCACAGTTCCTTCCTCCTCGGGGAGGAAGGGTAGGATGGAGGGGAAACCAACCGGCAATC
>CAZZCI010000451.1:0-2054 GCA_964653015.1 uncultured Rhodothermales bacterium | reverse complement strand
CGCAGGTACCAGTTCGAGAGGTCGTCTACGAACTGCTCTACCGCCCGAGCAGCGTTGGTTGGGTGGTAGTCATCGAGCGCGTCGATAACGGTGTCCTGAGTTGTTTGCAGACGACTGATAATCCATTGGTCGAGTTCAAGGCGCTCGTCAAGGGGTACAGCATCGCCGGTGTAGGTGTAATCGTCGATGTTGGCGTACGTGGCAAAGAAGCTGTACACGTTTTCGAGCGTGCCGAAGAACTTGCGACGCAGGTCGCGCAGTCCGCGCTTCGAGAACCGGATGTTCTCCCACGGCGGGGTGTTGCTCATCATGTACCAGCGCACCACATCCGCGCCGAACTCGTCAATCACCTCAAACGGCTCCAGCGTGTTGCCCTTCGATTTCGACATCTTGTTGCCTTCATCGTCAAGCACTAGGCCGTTCACAACGACGTTTTTGTACGCCACATCGTCCATGACCAGGGTGGCCAGCGCATGCAGCGTATAGAACCATCCGCGGGTTTGGTCGACCCCCTCGGCGATAAAGTCAGCAGGGAAGTTGCGCTCAAACTGCTCTTTGTTCTCAAAGGGGTAATGCCACTGCGCAAACGGCATGGCGCCCGAGTCGAACCACACATCGATGAGGTCGGGCACGCGGCGCATGGTGCCGCCTACCTCGTCGGGAGCTGGCCACGTGAGGTCGTCTACGAAGGGACGGTGCAGGTCGATTTCGGCGTGGTCGTCGGGCAGTTGGTCGCCGCACTTAGCGCGTAACTCCTCGACAGAGCCGATGACTTCCACGTACTCGGGATCTTCGTCGCTTTGCCAGATGGGCAGCGGCGTACCCCAGTAGCGGCGGCGGCTGAGCGCCCAGTCGATGTTGTTCTCCAGCCACTCGCCAAAGCGTCCTTCGCCCACGCCCGGCGGCTGCCAGTTGATGGTGTCGTTCAGCTCCACCATTCGCTCCTTGACGGCAGTGGTTTCGATGAACCAGCTCTCCACCGGATAGCTCATGAGCGGCGTACCCTTGCGCCAGTCGTGCGGATAGTTGTGCAGATACGTTTCGTGCTTGTAGAGCAACCCGCGCTTCTTGAGGTCGGTCGTGATCTTTTTGTCGGCATCTTTGAACCACTCGCCTTCGACCAGCGGAGCCTCTTCGGTGAAGCAGCCGTCGGCATCAATCGGGTTGAAGAGCGGCAGGTCATGTTCTTGCGCCACCGCGTAATCTTCTTCGCCATAGGCCGGCGCCATGTGCACGATACCGGTGCCGTCTTCGGTGGATACGATATCGGCAGATACTACGCGCCAGGCAGCGTCTTGCCCGACCCGATCGGTGAAGTACGGGAAGACCGGCTCGTAGCGCTGTCCCACCAGATCGCTTCCTGGAATGGTTTCCACGATATCGTACGGCTCATCGCCCAACACCGTATCTACAAGCGCTTCGGCCATGATGAGCGTTTCCGATCCCTGATGCGGATCGTCGTGTTGAACACGCACATACGTGAGATCGGTCCCCACTGCAAGCGCTGTATTCGAGATCAGCGTCCACGGCGTGGTGGTCCAGGCGAGGAAGTAGGTGTCTTGCTCCCCATGCACCGGGAAGCGGATGTACACGCTCGGGTCTTGCGTTTCCTCGTAGCCGAGGCTGACCTCGTGCGAAGAGAGCACGGTGTGCGAGCCGGGGCTATAC
Source organism: uncultured Rhodothermales bacterium (assembly GCA_964653015.1). Lineage (GTDB taxonomy): Bacteria > Bacteroidota > Rhodothermia > Rhodothermales > Salinibacteraceae > Longimonas. The sequence continues at coordinate 386 of CAZZCI010000451.1, read as the reverse complement.
CACTGGATCTTGTATCCTTTGTAAAGCAACCCCTTCTCGTGGATTTGCTTGATGAGCCACCAGAGCGTTTCGATGTACTCAGTCTCGAACGTGACATACGGATCATCGAGATCGACCCAGTAGCCCATGCGGGTGGTGAGTTCATCCCACAGGTCTTTGTATTCGAGCACACTGTCGCGGCACGCGGCATTGTATGCTTCGATGCCGTACTCCTCGATATCGGCGCGGCTCTGCAGATCCAACCGTTTTTCGATTTCGATTTCCACGGGCAGCCCATGCGTATCCCATCCGGCTTTACGCGCTACCTGAAAGCCCTGCATGGTTTTGTACCGGCAGAAGATGTCTTTTATCGACCGGGCCATGACGTGGTGAATGCCCGGGCGCCC
>CAZZCI010000450.1:0-2059 GCA_964653015.1 uncultured Rhodothermales bacterium | reverse complement strand
GCAGCTCCGCGTTTAGAGTCGCTCACCGCGTCGGATCTGCCTGAGGGCGATACCCATCTGCGCGTCCTATACTCCAGCATCAACTACAAAGACGCGTTGGCTGTCACCAATAGCGCTCCGATCATTCGGGGCGACTTTCCGATTGTGCCGGGCATTGATCTGGTCGGCGAGGTGCTTGCCAGTGAGAGCGATCAGTGGGAGCCCGGCGATCGGGTCATTGGCACCGGCTGGGGGCTGGGCGAAGACGTGTGGGGGGGCTACACCGAAGAAACCCGTGTACAGGCCAATCAACTGGTGGCTCTGCCCGACGGCCTGTCGCCGCATCAGGCCATGGTTATTGGCACAGCCGGATTCACCGCTATGCTCTCGGTGATGGCCCTCGAAGAGCACGGCATAACGCCCGGCGACGACATTCTGGTTACAGGAGCATCAGGAGGCGCGGGCAGCATGGCCGTGGCGTTGTTGGCACAGGCCGGGCATACCGCGGTAGCATCTACTGGAAGCGAAAATGCCCATGCCTACCTGCGCGCCTTGGGAGCCGACCGCATTGTGCATCGCGACCGGTTCAGCGAAGGCCCAAGCCGTCCGATGGAGTCGGGCGAGTGGGCCGGGGCTATTGATGCGGTGGGCGGCGACACGCTCGCTACTATCATTGCACGGCTGAAGCGCCACGGCAGCGTGGCCTCGTTTGGAAATGCAGGCGGTCATCATCTAAATACCACCGTGCTGCCGTTCATATTGCGCGGGGTAAATCTGCTTGGCATCGACTCCAACACCTGTCCAACCGAGCGGCGTCGCACGGCGTGGGCGCGCCTCGATGCCTTGCTAACGGATGACCTGCTGGAGCGGATGACCTACCAGGTCGTTAACCTCGATGCTGTGCCCGATGCCGTACAGGACGTGCTAAGCGGCCAATCACGCGGACGCCTTGTCGTTGAGTTGATGGGATGATCGGCATAAGGGCATGCGAATGCAACGCTGGCTTTCTGGCTGTACCCAAGTGACCTCAACTTCGCATACTCCGTTGGGGAATGATGTTGCAATGCTGGGGCCAAACTTGGTATAATGTGTCCGGTTGTGGGTAGGATTCGCGCGTTCATACACGTCTGGGGTGGGGGCGTTTTTGAACGTCTCTTTCTCCACAAAATCGTTTGTACGATGTATACTTTTCTTTTGGACACCCGCTACAAGCCCATGAAGCGTTTGCGAGCTCCGTTTGCCCTGTTCTGTGCCGTTTTGATCATGGCCTGTTTGCCCAATCATGTCTATTCGCAAGCAGCAGGCCCATCTCCAGACACGCAGATTACCGGGCAAGGAAGCCTCAGCTTTGCACTAGGCTTGCCAACGGGTGAGTTCAACCAAAATATTGATAATTTGGGATATGGGGCAAATGTGTACATCGGTGCTGAATTTCCCAACTCGATCTTTGGGATTGGGCTCGACTTCTCTTTTTTCGTGTACGGAAGAAGTTCTCGGAGCACCGTTTTTAATAGAGACGATCCTGATCTCGTAGCTGTACCAATAGATGTTATAACAACAAACAGTTTGGTCCAACCGCATTTGGTGCTTCGCATGCAGCCGAGTACAGGAACCGTCCGTCCCTATTTAGAAGGGAAGTTCGGGTTTAAGTACCTCTTTACGGATACGCGAATCCAAAATCAGAGAAGAAGCGATGAGGAGATCGCTAGTTCACGTAACTTTGATGACATTACGATCAGCGGTGGAGCGGGCGCCGGAGCCCACTTTATGATCATGGAAAGCGTCCCAGAAAGTAGTATTGGCAATATGTATATCAATCTGGGTTTTCAGTATAGTTTGGGGCGTGAAGCTGAGTACCTGGCGAGTGGACCCGTTAGGGACGAGTCTGGAACGGGACGGATTGACCGCGAGGACTTGGACATCCGTCGGTCGACCACGCACTTGCTCATCCCGATGGTGGGACTGGCCATCCAGTTTTAAGTGCGCATTGGTTTGGGTGCACATCGAAACGGAGGGTCATTCGAGACGCATGGTGAGCCCGTTCGCAACGGCCTTGTGCCAGTCAGCAGGAAGGCTTGCC
>CAZZCI010000449.1:0-2060 GCA_964653015.1 uncultured Rhodothermales bacterium | reverse complement strand
GACTTCGACGCGCTCACGCTCTACAAATCTGAAGACGACGGACAAACGTGGGACGCCGTCGACACATTCACCGGCGCGAGCTTGGTACTTGATGAAGACCGTGCGCTGGTGGCGGTGCAGGACCTGACCGGCTTTAGCCAGTTTGCGATCGCCAGTAGCGCCGCCGACAACCCGCTCCCGGTCGAGTTGGCCGGATTCGAGGCCGCTCTGAACGGCGAGGCCGCGGTCCTGCAATGGCAGACCCTGTCGGAGACGAACAACGCCGGTTTTGAAGTGCAGCGCGTGGTTGGACCCACCGTAGAGACGTCCGACCCGGACGTCTCCACCGAGGCATCATGGGCATCTATTGGTACCCTCGACGGCGCCGGCACCACCGACGAACCGCAGTCCTACCGTTTCGAGGACACCCAGCTTCCGTACGCGGCGGACAGCCTCACCTACCGCCTGCGCCAGATCGATACCGACGGCACCGAATCGTTCAGCGAAGCGGTCGTTGTAGCGCGGCAAGTGGTCCAGGCCGAGCTGCTGCCCACGTATCCAAACCCAGTGCGCGGGCAGGCCACGATTCGCTTTGCGGTACCCGACCGACAGGCCGTACGCATCGACCTGTACGATCTGTTGGGCCGCCGGGTGCAAACCGTGGTAAACACCGACGCGGAAGGTCGTACGGAGCAGGTGCTTGACGTAAGCCGTCTGTCGAGCGGCACGTACTTCCTCCGCATGCAAACCAGCAGCCACACCGAAACCCAGCGGGTGACGGTGGTGCGGTAGATATGCTGCCATCCCCTACAAGCCAGAGCATGTCCTGTGGATGAAGTCGAACTGCTTCATCCAAGGCTGCTGACTCTTCTTTTCTATACTCTTTGATGTGAATATCATGCCGACTCGTTACTGGAACACGCCCTCTCTCCCCATGAATGTGCTGCTCATGAGCGTAGCTGTGCTGCTTTTTTCATGGGGAGCAGTTGGCTCCGCACAGGCACAAACCGTCTATCACGTTACTGAAACCGGCGACGCGAGTAACGATGGTTCCTCGTTTACCGACGGCAACGCGCTCTCCTTGCAAGGCGCGCTAAGTGCAGCCGGGGGAAGCGACGTCATTGTTATTGCCACCGGGCGCTATCTGCCGACCGATGACGCCTCGGATCGCGACGCGCGCTTTGAGATTAACGGCGCACAGGACGGGCTGAAGATCTATGGCGGTTGGAGCGGCGTAGAGTCGTTTACCGGCATTGACGATGTGGAAAATCAACTCGCGAGTCGCGACTTGGCAACCAACCCTGTCGTCCTCTCGGGCGATATCGACAACAACGACAATACGAACACCAGCGGCATCACTGAAGACGCTGCAGACATCAATGGCGACAACATCTACAACGTGGTGTACCTAAATGGCAGGTCCGGCGGGAACATCACAACGGACACCGTGCTCGACGGACTTGTTATTACTGGGGGGCAGGCCAGTGGCCACACTTTCGAAACTGATCGCGGAGGCGGTGTATTTTGTGACGGAAACCTGAGTGGTAACATATGTAACCCCATAATATCCAACATCCGTTTTATCGGTAACAGCGCAAACATAAATGGCGGCGCGATCTTCAACAGTGGCGCATCTGGAGGAGAGAGCAGCCCGCAGATCACCAATGCCACTTTCACCGGCAACTCCGCAGACCGCGGTGGTGCAATCTACAACAATGGATTTAACGGAAAGAGCAGACCGCAGATCACGAACGTCACCATCACGGGCAATAGCGCAGACGTCAGAGGCGGCGCGATCTTCAACGATGGCAACATAAACGACCCTGACGAAACAGGCGAGAGTAGCCCGCAGATTACGAACAGCATCCTGTGGGGCAACAACGCCAATACCAGTGGCGATGAGATATTCAACAGCGCTGGCGAGGCCACACTCAGTTACACGCTCATTGAGGGTGGCGTAGACGGCCCCGGTGTTGGTGGAGGTACCAATGTCGACGGTGGCAACAACCTCGGCACCAACGCCAATCCGGACTTTGTGAATGTGAATGACCCATCGGGCAACGGGCTGCTTTTGCTGACTA
>CAZZCI010000448.1:0-2066 GCA_964653015.1 uncultured Rhodothermales bacterium | reverse complement strand
TAGCGGGGAATGTTGAGATTGAAGTCGTTCTCGGCAATCTCGGCCACCGGCGCCACGTAGCTGTACTTGTCGATCTCGGTGCGCTGGCGGTAGGTCGTCACGATCTTCTCAATGTCCTGCTCGCGCAGCACGTTTTGCTTGGTGCCTTCCTCGTACTCGCGGCTGGCATCGATAAAGACCACGTCCTCGTCGTCGCTGCGGCTCTTGTCGAAAATCAAGATGGCCGCCGGAATGCCCGTGCCAAAGAACAGCTTTTCAGGCAGACCGACGACCGCATCCAACAGGTTCTCCTCAATGAGTGCCTGGCGGATACGCCCCTCGGCGCGGCTGCGAAAGAGTACGCCATGCGGCACAATGACCCCGACGCGGCCGGTGCCTTCGACGGCGGATTCGATCATGTGCGACAGAAACGCATAGTCGCCTCGTGATTTGGGCGGGAGCCCACGATGAAAGCGGTCAAACGGATCGGTCTTGGCGTCGGCCTTGCCCCACTTCTTGAGCGAGAACGGCGGATTGGCGACGACCACGTCGAAGGTCTCCAGCGTGTCGTTGCTGGATTTGAACTCGGGGCTGTTAATCGTGTCGCCCCAGGCGATCTCTGCGTGGTCCATCCCGTGCAGAAACATATTCATGCGGCAGAGGGCCCAGGTACTTCCGTTGCTCTCCTGTCCGTAGATCACCACATTGCGGTCGCCCACTTCCTCGGCCACCTTAATGGCAAGCGAGCCGGAGCCAATGGCGGGGTCGTAGATGCGATCGCCAGAATCCGGATCGACCAGCTTTGCCAGCAGCGTAGACACCTCGTCGGGCGTGTAGAACTCCCCACCTTTCTTCCCCGCATCCGACGCAAACCGGCTGATCAGATACATGTACGCGTTACCGATGATGTCCTCGGTGCCCACCACCGACGGACGAAAGTCGAGCACGGGCTTATTGAAGTCCTTGATTAGGTTCTTAAGGCGGCGGTTGCGATCTTTCGTCTGACCGAGGGCAGCCTCCGAGTTGAAATCGATGTTGCGGAAGACCCCCTCCAGTTTGCGCTTATTGGCCTCTTCGATCTTCTCCAGCGCCTTGTTGATGACCTGCCCGATGTCGGGCGCATCCTTTTTGGAGGCGATGTGGTCGAACGTCGCTTTCTCGGGCAGTACGAAGCGCTCACGCTCCATCTTGCGCTGGATGAGTCGCTCGTCGTCGTACTCCTCTTGGTACGCTTCGTAGTGGTCTTGCCACACATCGCTGATGTACTTGACGAAGAGCATCGTCAAGATGTAGTTCTTGTATTCAGCAGGATCGACCACCCCGCGAAAGGTGTCGCAGGCCTGCCAGAGCGTACGATTGATTTCAGCTTGCGACGGTTTGCGATTCGCCATGATACCGTTGGGATTATTGGGAGGCGTGGTGAAGGAGTGTCTGGATGAGGGTCGCGCGCTTCTGCTGGAGTTGCTGCGCGAGGCGCGTTTCCTTATCAGCGAGTTCCGCGATCTGAGCGATTCTCGTCTGGCGTGCCCGAGAGGGCACCGGAAGAGGCAATTCCCTTAGAATCTGCTGGTTGATCGATGCGATGGTGGCGCCTCGTCCAAACGTTTGGAAGTACGACTGCGCCTGCTCCTGATTGAGGTACCAGGTCAGATACGCAGGCAGAAGGCGATCGTCGGTGCGCAGGATGTACAGCTGCGACGAGGCCACCGCGCGGCGTAGCGGCCCGTTGACGTGCCCACGTTGCACCTGTGCAGCCGGGTGACGGGGGCCACGCGGCACGAAGAGCACATCGCCCACCCGCAACTGATGATGGTCAGGCGGGTCGAGTTCGGCGGCATAATCGATCGTATTGGTTTCGATTAGCCCCCTGCTGTTGATATGCTTCGGCTCAACCACGGCAAAGGCCCCGTCAGTGTCAGGCGTAAACCGCCCGCGTACATACCCTGTACGAATCGATACGAGATCGGTAAGCAATGCCATGCAAAAACCCCCTCATCGTGAGCGAATATAGCCACCGGCCAGATTGGCGTTGGCGTAGAAACAAAAGCGTTCGCCCTCCAACTGTTCCGGCCCACACAGTGTTGTAG
>CAZZCI010000447.1:0-2069 GCA_964653015.1 uncultured Rhodothermales bacterium | reverse complement strand
ATGGCCCGCTGCTACCCCGCCCCCGATACCTGGTCGAAGCTCCGCACGCCCCTCACCGAGGGCGAGGCGGCCTTGGCACGGCTGCTCATTGAGCGCCTGTCGGATGCGTGGCGTATCTACCTGCAGCCGCACGTAGGCGGCACCCGCCCCGATGTAGTGCTCGTGCACCCCGACGTGGGCGTGCAGATCATTGAGGTCAAGGACTACCGCATGGATGACCCCGACGCCGGAGCGTACGACATCTCGGGCGAGACGTGGCGCGTGCAGACCGACGCCGGCCTAAAGACAGTCAGCGATCCGTTTGCGCAGGCCGACCGCGCCCGCGATGCGTTCTTCCGCATCCTCATGCCCATTGCCGAACAGTTGCGCCAGGACGATTCCTCCTTCTATGGATTCGTACGGGCAGGGGTCTACCTGCACAGAGCCAGCGGACCTGCGATGCACAGCGTGAAGAAATACGGCGAGCGGGTGTACGACAAAGATTTCCGATACTACGGGCTGGCCAGCCACGCCATGCTACAGACACGCAGTCTTCAAAACCTGGTGCCCTTGCTCCGGCCTCTCTCATTCGGACAAACCGGCAAGCACGTAAAAGCCCTTCAGCAGAAGCTCGAAGCCATCGGGGTAGATCGCCCCTGGCACGAGATCGTGCACGGCTGGCTGCATCCTACGCCCGACGAGGCCGCTCAGAACGAACCGCTTATATTGACCCCGGCGCAGCGCAAAGCCGCGTGGAGTCCCGCCAAGCGGCTGCTCGTTACCGGATCCGCAGGCAGCGGAAAAACGCTGGTGCTGGCGCGCCGAGCCGCCCACGCCCTGCTGCGCGACGAGCACCGCGTGCTGATGCTCGGCTTCAACATTACGCTGTGGCACTACATGCGCGACCTGCTGACCCGCGGTGTGCGCGCTGTGATCTTGGAGGGCGACATATTCACCGAAGCAGAACGCCGCGAGATGGGCGAGGCCGTTGTGCAACGCCGCCTGCGCGAGGAAATGCAATGGCGCTACAGCCAGGCCATGCGCGCCTGCACCATCACGCACTACCACCAGTTGGGCTACAGCCTGCTGAAAAACATCGGGGTGGATACGGGCGAACTGGAGCCTGACGCCCTGCCCGCTGCGCTCATCCGCCATGCAAGCGAGATCCGCCGCTACGTGCGCAGCGGCGATAGCCATGCGTTTGGTCCGTTCGATACGCTGCTGATCGATGAGGGCCAAGACTGGGGGGCCGACTGGATGCAGGCGCTACAGCCGCTTATGAAATCGGATACGCCCATCACCGTGGCCGCCGACAGCAACCAGCGTCTGTATGACCACGCGGTGGATCGTCTGGACGACATCTTCCCCGACGCTACCGCCACGCCCACGCATCATGCCCTGCAAGGCACCGCCCGCGTGCCTGCCGAGCTGCACGGGGCGTTCAACGCGGTGGCCAACGCCTGGCCGCCCGAAGATGGCTCTACGCCGCCGGTGCTGCTGAAAGCCGAACAGCTCTCGCTCGACTTTGGCCAGCGCCCGCGCCCCGAGGCCATGTGGACGCAGGTGCCGCCGTCGCAGCTTTACAAAACGGCGGTCGCCATTGCGCAGCGCCGCATGGTTGACGGGCTCAATCCCAGCCAGATTGCCATGCTCGTGCCCACCCATAACATGGGGATGGGCCTGGAGCAGCAGTTGAAGCAGGCCGATGTGCCTCATTGCTCGGTATGCGCGGAAACAATGGAAAAGAGCCAGAAACGCAAGTACGCGTTCTGGCCGCTCGATCCGCGCTTGAAGGTGAGCACCGTACATAGCTTCAAGGGCTGGGAGGCCGACGTGGTCATCGTGCTGATGGAGCGCTGCCCGCCCAAGGCTGAAGACCGCGCGGCCCTGCACGTAGCGCTGACGCGCACCCGTGCGATCGTGGAGGTGGTGGTGCCCACCTCGTCCGGCTCGGACTCCAACGCGGGGCCGTCGCCCCGCATGCAGCGTAGCCCGCGCCACCCGTCTGCAGATACGGGGGGGCAGGAGTCAACCTCGTCACTCCCGTTTACCAGCCACGGCGACTGGGTGAAACGCGATGCGAACGTACT
>CAZZCI010000446.1:0-2087 GCA_964653015.1 uncultured Rhodothermales bacterium | reverse complement strand
ACCCCTGCGCCGTCGGTCCGGCGTCCGCGTGAGCCCCGGCTGCCGCTCAGTGAGGCCGGCTACCTGGTGCTGCGCGAGCAGATGTACGGCTGGCACCGCCTGTTTAGCGCGGTGATGTTTGATCTGGCCGAGCGCGGGCATCTTACGTTACGACGCGCAGCGAAGGAGGCGTCGTGGACTGAACCATCTACGGAAACGATCGAAGTAGACGTGCACGCCCAATCGCACACGCTCTCTGATCGTGAAGAAGCGCTCATCGAGGCGTTGCGCTCGCACGATACGCTAACCGACTTCTTTCAGAAGAAGGGGACATGGCAGCATAGACAGGTGAAGCATATCCGCAACGACCTGGTCGCACGGGGCTGGATCATAGAGCATCCGGCGCGTTCCTGGGGGAGTGCACTGGGCGGTGTTGCACTTTTCGCGGGGGGACTTGCAGGGCTGTTTACGCTTTCGGGATGGATGGCCGCTGTAGCTGCTGGACTTGGGATGGGAGCAGGTGTCGGTGGCGTGCTCATCGCCACGCAGTATCGTACGCTCAGCGAAACGGGCGTCCGCGAGCGGGCCGAGGTGCAGGCGTATCTGGATCGGGAGCGCACCGCGGTCGAATCTACACTCGATGCCAATCCTGTGGCGGCGGCGCACCGGTTTGTGGAGGCGCTGCCGTGGCTGACGCTCGACACGAAGGTGGATGGGGCCTATGTGAAGGCGATCAACGATGCACTGGAAGAGCGCCCCGATGCCGTCACGCTGCCGCCGTGGATCGAAGACCGTGTGGGAAAAGGGGAAAGCAAGGAGGTCTTCACCACCTTCCTGCCGCTCTACATCGTGATGATGAGCAGCACATCGGTATCGGCTTCTGGGAGCGGTTCGTCTGCCAGCAGTGTATCCGTCGGCGCAGGCGCTACCGGTGGTGTCGGCGGAGGCGGTGGGGGCGTGTCGTGAATCCGAATTCGCTACGGAGCCATCAGAAATACGATTAGTGCAAAGGGAGCGTACAAGCGGCCTGTCTGATCGCAGATTGATATTGGGTGCCATTATTCAAAACTGTATCAGTACGCTGTCACCAGCGTGTCATTTTCTATACCAACATGCATGTTATTTAATGCTCTTATGCTTCGTATATTCTGTCTTGCTTTTGTTGGGTGCTGGTACGACCCCATGTCATATACAGACTGTTACCACACGGCAAACAACCCTTGTAGTCGGTTCAAATAATATGTACATTGCGATGCATACGACTTTCACAAAGTTAATAACGATATGCAGCGCTCTTTTCTCATTTGTGGACTGGCCCTCTGTGTTGCTCTTTTGGGTTGTAATGATCGTATGATCGATGCGGTTGGACACGAATCAGCCTCGATTGGAGATAGCACAATCGAGTTGGTTGACGGTGCGCCGACAGGCACGGTAAAGGGGCACGTCGTTGATGCGAAAACGGGGGACAAGCTTCCTGGAACAACCGTAAGTTTTCCCGAGCATGAGCAGGGAACCGCTGCAGATGGAAGCGGCACGTTTCGCATCGAGGATGTGCCTCAGGGCGCGCACCACCTTGTTGCCAAGTTTTTGGGCTACCACACTGCTGAGACGTCAGTCGATCTCACCGAAAACGGTGTTTACCTCCGCATTTCGTTGGACCGGAAGCCTGAAGATCAGTTGGGTGATATTATTGTTCTGAAATGTTTTCCGTCGGATTCGAAGGATGAAGGTGAGTAGCAGATGCTGCATATACAGCCAAACTCGGCTCTTCTCAAATCATCTCCAGTCCAATGTCCATACTACGGACTCTTTCCATCATCATCAGCGGATGTGCCGTACTGGCAACCGTGTGGATGCTTGGCGCAGCCCCTCAGCAGGAGTCGTCAAGTTTGGAGGAAAGCCTACCAATAACACAGACGGCAACACCTTACCAAACACAGTCCGGGAGCGCGCCGCCACAGTTCACCCAACGCCCCCACCCACAGCCAGCCAGTGAGCGCACCGTTCGGTCGGGCTCGTGGAGGGAGGTCGGTGCCGAGCGTCCGGCGCTCATCAATCCACGCGCACTTCGCGCCTATCGGGGCGATGTCTTTTTCCGCGATGAGTCC
>CAZZCI010000445.1:0-2094 GCA_964653015.1 uncultured Rhodothermales bacterium | reverse complement strand
CGATAGGGGGATTCATCATTTTGATGTGGGGATTTGTTCTTCCAAATGCAGCGGCCCAATCTCTTTTTGATCTACGCGGTGCTACGCATAGCACAGCCCTAGGCCATGCTACCACTGCACGCACGGAACTGCCCGGTATTCATGGCAATCCAGCTGGGTGGGCTCCAATGGAAAACCCATCAATAACGCTGTACGCAGGCCAATCGTATGGGTTGCCCGAGCTGCAGCATGGCACGATAAGTATCCATTGGCCCTCTTCATTGGGTCATGCAGCAGCCGGTGTGGGCACATTTGGTACCGAGGCCTATCGTGAAACCTACCTCTCGGTAGGCGCTGCCCGTACGCTGCATCTAGGCAGCAGTCGTCCTCTTCACCTCGGCACAACGGTTCGATACTACCATGTCGCTATGTCTCGATTCGGAAACGCCGCTGCCGTGGGTATTCACGCAGGCATGGTGATGCAAATCATGCCGCTGGTAGATGTAGGCGTACATGCCACGAATATCAACCAACCACAGTGGACGGATGAAACGCCGCTTCCGCGGACGCTGAGTGTGGGGTTGGCCTATCGACTTACAGATCGCGTAACAATGAGCGCTGACTTGTTCAACGATGTCGAGTTTCCCATGCGGTTTCGTAGCGGCATCGAAGCTACAGTCATTGCGCCGCTCACCGTCTATGGAGGCGTCCAAACCACGCCGTCTGAGTTCGCACTTGGGGGACGTATCGGATGGAAAGGAATCTATGTAGGCGTAGCTGCCGAGCAACATTGGGAGTTGGGCTGGTCTCCAGCCGCTGACCTTCGCATTACCTGGTAACATTCTCGGTATGTACCAATGCGCCTCGTCAACGTTGTCATAGCGTGCTTCCTGTTGATTGGAATGGGCATGGGTAGCCCCTTGCCTACCCATGCTTACTCGCTGTCTCCCGCCGACACCACGGATTTGCGCACACATCTGCTTCCGTATCTCGATGAACAGATTGATGAAGCATTGTGGGAGCAGTGGAGCGACTGGTGGGAGGCTCCGCTTTTTCTCAACCAGGCGGGATCTGCCGAATTGCACCAGCTGCCTGGCCTGGATGTCTCACAAGCCATCCGCCTTCTCACGCATCGCCGCACCCATGGACCGTTTCAATCTGTTGAGGACCTCCATGACGTGTTGGATGCCTCCACAGTAGCGCTCATCCGCCCATTTGTACGGGTAGCGTCCAACGCCGACCAACACGACCCCTCTTCTTCCCAACCGTCCTGGTGGAAACACGGCTGGAATGTACGCGGCCTTCTTCGAACTGGAAGGCGACTTGAGCGCGCTCGCGGTTATACCGATGCCACCGCTGTTCCCTACCTGGGTTCTCCCTACCGTATGGTAATCCGACAACGCGCATGGAATCGTCATATCGACCTCGGCCTCACAGCCGACAAGCGGCCGGGGGAGCCAATCGAATGGAATCCTGACGCCGGCCAGTACGGCCCCGATCATCTCATTGGATACGCCATGCTGCGCAATCAGGGGCCGGTTCACCAGCTAATCGTGGGTAGCTATCAGGTGGCATTCGGGCAAGGGTTGGCGCTATGGACCGGCCCACGCTTTTCGTCGGTCTACGGAGGACCGCGTAACCTGAGCCAGCAAGGGAGCGGGTTGCGTCCGTACCGAGGTACAAGCCCGCACACCTATCTACGCGGAGCAGGCATTACGCTCAATTTATTTCGCTCGCTGCAGGCTACCGCTTTTGCATCACACCGCAACCTCGATGCAACACTCGACACGCTTCACACTGGTGCCGTAGTAGCCCGATCGATACGGTCCTCGTCATTACGACGCACAGAAACGGAACGCTCACACCGCCGTCAGCTCCCTACAACGCACATCGGAAGCCACATGCAATGGCAATCTGCAAGAATTCATGTGGGTGTGCTTGGTCTCTACACACAATTTGGGCATCCTATTCGTCCTGCATTGCGCCCAGACACCCAGCCGGCCTTTGCAGGAGAATGGACCACCCATTGGAGTGTTCATGCTCAGTACGTTGCCTCCGCGAACACGCACCTATTTGCAGAAGGCGCCCAAACCGGTCCACGCGGGCAAGCCGCCG
>CAZZCI010000444.1:0-2103 GCA_964653015.1 uncultured Rhodothermales bacterium | reverse complement strand
AACAATAACGGAGCTTTTAAACCCCCTTTTCGTCTATATGATAGGGATTTGCGCCCTTTTTGTATCTCCGTTATTTATTTTGCGACGGTGATTTGCTGTGGGTTATTTGTGGATAAAAAATGCTTGCATCCATGCCGATTTGCAGGTTACTTGTGTATCCCGTCAATGCCACCTACACTGCTTATCGCTACACGCTATCCGGCCTTCGTGTAGCCTCGCTGAGCATGCTGATTTTACGCGTGACCGTTCGTTTTATACCGCATGCTTGGGACATCTGTGTGGCTGCATTGATTCGTTCGTTTTATGCAATCCAACCACGTACGCATGTCTGATACACTAAAATCTCCCCTCTTTACGGATGCCGATCGGGTTGCCCTGCCCGATGCGGAATCGCTTGAAGAGGGACTTTCTATTGAACGGGTGTTCGCGTCGGAGGGCGAGCATCCCTTTGAGAGTGTGACCTGGGAGACGCGCGACGCCGCGATCAAGAATCCGAGCGGCGAGGCTGTCTTCGAACAGCACGACGTTGAGTTTCCTGAATCGTGGAGTCAGTTGGCCACAAACGTAGTAGCCAGCAAGTACTTCTACGGCGACCAGGATGCTGGAAACGGAAGTCCAGCCGATGGGCAACGCGAATACTCCCTCAAACAGCTTATTGACCGCGTCACCCGCACCATTACGGAATGGGGGCGCGAGCAGGGCTATTTTGCCTCGGACGAGGATGCCGACCGTTTCTATGACGAACTGACCTGGCTCTGTACCAACCAATACGGCGCGTTCAACTCGCCGGTATGGTTTAACGTGGGGCTGGGCCAGCAGTACGGCATTCGCGATACCGGCGATAAGAAAATATACGGCTGGGATCACGAGACACAAGAGGTTGTGCGGGTGGATCCGTACATGTATCCGCAGGCCTCGGCGTGCTTCATCGTCGACGTAGAAGACTCCATCGATGGCATCTGGAAGACGATGGGCGAGAGCGCTCGCCTGTTCAAGTTCGGCTCGGGCGTAGGCGCGGACTGGAGCACGCTGCGTTCGTCGAAAGAGAAGCTGTCGGGCGGCGGCCAGCCAAGCGGACCGGTAAGCTTCATGAAGGTGCAAGATGCCACTGGGGGCACGATCAAGAGCGGTGGGAAAACGCGCCGCGCCGCGATCATGCAGACGCTGAAGTGCTGGCATCCCGACGTTGAGCAGTTTGTGGAGGCGAAGCAGACCGAAGAAAAGAAAGCCTGGGCGCTGATTGAGCAGGGCTACGACGGCTCGTTCAACGGTCCGGCATACGGTGCGGTGGACTTCCAGAACGTGAACCACAGCCTGCGCGTCACGGATGCGTTCATGGAAGCGGCTGAGCGCGGCGAATCCTTCGAACTGCGCGCGGTAACTACCGGCGAGGTGGTCGATGAAATAGACGCCGCCGAGCTGCTGCACAAGGTCAGCGAAGGCACCTACATCTGCGGCGATCCGGGCTTGCAGTACGAGGACACCATTCAGAAGTGGCACACGGTTCCGAACACGGCGCCGATCAACAGCTCGAATCCCTGTAGCGAATTTATGCATGTCGATAACTCGTCATGCAACCTGGCCAGTCTGAACCTGCGCAAGTATCAGCGCGACGACGGATCGGTGGATGTAGAGCGGCTGCGGGCTGCGGCGCGCATCTACATTACGGCCCAGGAGATTCTGGTGGATAACGCCGGCTATCCTTCCGAATCCATTGCCCGCAACAGCCACAAACTGCGTCCGCTCGGACTCGGCTTCGCCAACATCGGTGCGCTGCTGATGGCGATGGGACTGCCGTACGACAGCGACGAAGGCCGTGCGGTAGCGGGTGCCATTATGGCGATTGAGCACAGCGAGGCGTACGCTCGCAGCGCCGAAATCGCGGCCAACAAAGGCATTGGTCCGTTCGAGGAGTACGCCACAAACGAGGAGCCCATGCTCAACGTGATGCGCATGCATCGCGATGCGGTGCACGACATCGACCGCGACGACTGCCCGGATTACTTGCTGAAAGCTGCACACGAGAGCGCCGAGCGCATGGTGGCACTGGGCGAGCGCCACGGCTATCGCAATGCGCAGTCTACGGTACTGGCACCTACGGGC
>CAZZCI010000443.1:0-2126 GCA_964653015.1 uncultured Rhodothermales bacterium | reverse complement strand
CTGAACTGGGTGGCGGTGTCGTCGTCGGTATCCACCAGATACACCTGCCAGCTAATAGTGGGCTGCTTGGTGAAGGCAAGCTGGGTGCCATCCGGCGAGAGGGCCGGGCTGTCAATGGATTCGGTGGTTTCATGCAGGGTGCGTGCGTCGTCGGGCGAGTCGAGTGGGCGCGCATGCACGCGGTTGGTGTCGGATGCGGTGTGCAGGTAGCCCATCATGGTGCCTCCGTCAGCAGCAACGGGTTTTTCGCCTTCGAAAAGCAGTTCATCGTCGCCGGAGTGGATGGCGATCTGTCCTGACAAGGCAACGCTCTCGTCATCGTCGGGTCCGTTGATCACGGGGAAGGGGGGCTCGTCGTCCAGCTCGTACATCACCGTGCTGGTTCCGGAGACCGGCTGGGGATTGGTCCGGTAGCCGGGCGTATCCGCATGGATACGGGTCGGAGTATCGTCGGGCGTGTCAATCCGGTAGATGTGCGTGCGATCGCGCTGATCGTGGGACATCCCCACCACGTACAGATGGCCCTGCTCGGTATCGAACGCGGGCTGATCGATTGTGAGACCGTCATGCGTGTAAGCGGTGGAGGTGCCAGCCTCGACATCGCGGTGGCGCAGTTCGGTCTGCTCGGCGATGAGTGCCGCTCGCTCGCGCTGGTACCGCTGGGCTGCGCTCCGATCCTGACGCTGCATGGCGTCTTGCAGGCGTTGTGTAGCCTCGTCAATGGCATCAGTGTGGGAGACGTGCAGATATGCTCCATCCGGTCCGTCGGGAGCAAACGCGAAGTCAGTCCCGGGAAAGCGATCCACTTCCTCCGGCGCATCCCCCGATACGTCCACAATGTGCGTGTGCACAATATCGTCGTGGGCGCGGTCGTAAGCCGCGTACTGGCCATCGGGACTGAAGCGCACGTTTTCGCCGTCGTCAGACAGCTCCACGGTTTCGTATAGCTCGCCCGTAATCAGGGCGATGTCGTCAAAGAACTGCTCGCCCTCATCGTGATCTAGCACAGCCTGGAAGCCTTCGAGCGCCTCCACGTACTCGCCCTCATCCCAGGCAAAGCGGGCATCATCAAACAACGCCTGCGCATCATCTGGGGGCGGGCTCCATCCGGCACACAGCACAAGAAGAGCGAGCCCAAAGACGACAGGTTGCAGGCGAGCAATAGCACGAAGCATGGGGCGTGGGACGTTGTTTGGGAGGCACGACGACGGTATTCAGTATGCCGTATTTCGGGCAGATATGCAAGGCAGAACGTACCATGCGCGGGCGGGTTTAGCCCCTCCAGCCGTTGAATCTAGCCCTTCTTCGCGTGTACCTGCTTTCACGATCCCCCACTTTTTTATGCGTGCTGTGTTGCTTGCTGCTGGGTTTGGAACCCGTTTGCGTCCGCTAACAGATAACACGCAAAAGCCGCTGTTGAAGGTTGGCGGACGCCCGATCATCGACTACCTGCTCGACCAGATTATCCGTTGGCCCGAAATCATGGCCATCCATGTGGCGATCAATGATCGGCATCCCGAAGCGTTTGCAGCGTGGCAGGCTTCGTGGCAGACGGATATGCAGGCCCACGGGGGCGATCTGCAGCTGCATAACAACGGCGTGCGTACGGGCGATGAACGCATCGGGGCGGTGGGCGATTTGCACGCGGTACTGCAACGCATCGGCACGGCACAGCCGACGCTGGTAACGGCGGGAGACAGCCTGTTTCGCATTGCGCTGCGCCCAATGATTGATCGTTTCGTGCGCACCGAACGGAGTCAGGCGCTGGCCCTATTTTCAGAGGACCCCGCCGTGCTGGCGCACACAAGCGTGTTCGACTTAGACACTGACGGTCGTGTTCAGCGCGTTGTGGATGCTCCGGATGACCCGCCCTCCGTGTGGACGGCTCCGGCTTGCTACGTGTTTACGTCGTTGGCACTTGATCACGTGGGCGCCTATCTTGAAAACGGGGGCGATGCCGACACCCTCGGTGGCCTACTCAACACGCTTGCACGCCAGGAGCCCATTGACGCGTTCACGATGCCGCGGCAGCCGGATCTGCGGTTTCACATTAATACGCCCGAGCAGTACCACGCAGCCCAGCAGACGCTGGACGAAGAGGGGCTGATGGTGCATAGCTGACTGAG
>CAZZCI010000442.1:0-2130 GCA_964653015.1 uncultured Rhodothermales bacterium | reverse complement strand
TGATTCGGTAGCCCCTGCTGAGCGCCAGGGAGATGGTTCGGCGCGCTCCGGCCCTGGGGCCTTCGCTTGCTCACCATGACACGATTTTTTGTGGGGGGAGTGCTCCGCTCGCCTCCATACAGCACAACCATCACGTACAACTTGTCATCTTGAGCGGAGCAACTGCGTCTAGCAGGGGCGGAGTCGAAAGATCTCCCGCGAGATGAGCAGACCCGTCCGATCAAGCGCACACGTTACGAAACGCAGCACAAGCGGGTCGTAAGGCTGCACCCATAGCCCAGGCTGATCGTGCTTGTCATGGCCCGCACGTACCATGTCTACATCATGAGCAACCGGCACCGCACCGTGCTCTACATCGGGGTGACCGGCGATCTGGCCCACCGCGTCCACGCCCACAAAGACGTCACCGGCAGTGCATTCACGAAGCGCTACAATGTGACGGATCTGATTTACGCCGAGCCCTACGAGCAGGTCGACGACGCGTTGCGCCGTGAGAAGCAGATCAAGCGGTGGACGCGCGTGAAGAAGTGGGCCCTCATTCGCCGTACGAATCCATCGCTGGAGACGCTGTCGTATTTTTGATGCCGTTGGCAGCGCCTATCGATCGTTCTCCCCCGAACCGGGCAGGACCGTCGATTCGACAGTAGCCGCTGAGCGCTGCGGAGATGGTTCGACGCGCTCCGGCCCTTGGGGGCCTTCGCTTGCTCACCATGACCGGTTTTTGGGAGGGGGGGCGTTCGAGTTGAAAGGGAGCGTTCGTCTCCAGCACCGTCCCCCCGACACGTCATCCTGAACTTGATTCAGGATCCACTCGCCCGAGCAGACGCCCAGGTGGGTTCTTTTTGTGGGGTCCAACAGCCTCTCATTGAACAGGCGGTGGAGGCAACCAACGTTAAATAAACAACATAGCGAAGAAAAAGTTATGTGCAAGGACTAGGGTTTTTTGTGGGGGCTCCGTTCGCCATGACAGGTTTTTTTTGGAAGGGTTGCCACTCCGCAACCACACAGCGTCGTGTTGCATCGCTACTCCGTTAAGAGCTACTCCGTTAAGAGATCGGTGAGCTGTTCCAGGCGCTTTTGAATGGGGGCCCCGCGATGCAAGAGCAGATCCACATCGTCGGCGTGGGGGACGGCGTCGGGTGGGGCAGCGGCGATGGTGATGGCGTCGAGCGAGCGTGTGAGGGCGCGGTTGATGAGCGTAGGCAGCGTGTCGTCGTCGGTGCACCACACCACCACATCCGGGGTCTGCTCGTCAACCGCGTCGAGGGCCGCCTCCACCGAGTCATATCCCAGCGGTTCGACCAAGTCCAGTCCAAGGCAGCCGATGATGTTGCGTGCAAAGGTGGCGCGTGCACTGCGAATGGCGGGGGTGCCGATCGGCACCAGAAGCGCGGTGGGGCGCTCATCAAGAGCTTGGATGCGGAGCCGCAGGGCATCATAGGGCGTCGAGAGGTGAAGCGGTTGTGCCCACGCGGGCGGATCCACATCAAATGTCTGCTCTGCAGGGGAGACAGCGGGTGTTGGCGGAAGAGAAGCCGGCGTGTCGGGGTCGGGGTAGTGATTCGTGCCAACAAGTACATCCTTGCGTTGGGCCATGCGCCGGGTACGAGCGGCTTGCGCATTCTGGACAAACTCGGCAAAGAGCGCGTCATGGGTCCATGCGCTAAAGCCACCGTCGGACTCAATGGCCTGAAACTGGGTCCATACGGCCTGAGCCAGGCGGTGGGTCGCGTGTTCGATGTAGTAGGCACCGGCGGCAGGGTCTGCTACGCGATGCAGATGGGCCTCGTGCTTTAGAATGAGTTGCGTGTTGCGCGCCAGCCGATCGGCGTTGGCCTGTTCGTCGTGCGCATCGCGGCGGAACGGTGCCACGACCAGCTGATCGGCGCCCCCAATGACGGCGGCGGCGCTCTGGGTGGCTGCCCGAAGCAGGTTGGCGTGCGGGTCGAACAGCGTATGCGAGCGAGGCGACGTTTCGGCATACAGCGTCACATCGGCGGGGCGGACACTCGTGGCAACGTCATGCGTGTCGGCATAGGCCTGAATCACCTGGGGCACGAGCAGGCGCAGGGCTCGTAGCTTCGCAATTTCCAGGAAATAAGACGTATCCACCGAAACCAATAGCGTGTG
>CAZZCI010000441.1:0-2133 GCA_964653015.1 uncultured Rhodothermales bacterium | reverse complement strand
TGCGATTGAAATACGGCGTTGCGTCCTCCGGCAATAAATCCCTGAACCTGATCTGGGTCAGAACCAAACGTGGGGGGGCATTCTGAAGCGTCGAGAATGCCAAGACGTCCACTGGTGCCGGCGCCGACATAAAGAAGGCGTCCGCTCTCGTCGAGGGTCTCGACAAGCAGGTCCACTGCCTCGGCAATGCGAGGAAGTTCGCGGCGTACGGCGATGGGCACCCGGTGGTCTTCGGTGTTAATGATCTCCAGGATCTCGCGCGTGGAGGCGGTGTCGATCTGTGTGGAGTGCGGGTTGCGCTGTTCGGTAGCGCGCGTCTTTAAGTCGTCGTAGAGCTCAGAAGAGTCAGGCATGGGAGGCGGAATAGCGGTATCTGCGAACAAGTGCAAAAAGAAGACCTCCTGTTGCTAACACGAGGGCAAGCCAGCCCGTGATTGCCCACCAAGAAGGAGTAGACGACGAGAGGTCCAGCGCATTGGGGTTGCCAAAAAGAACTGGACTGGCCCAGAAAAAGGGCGAACGGCGGTCGGGGGCGGCGTCTAAAAATGCAAGCTGGGCCTGTTGTAGCGCAACGTCTTTTGGATGTCCTTCGCTCAAGGCATCGTAAAAACGGGTGGAGAGCGCAACCGCCGTGTCGTCGTCGGTAGGCCATAGGTGAGATAGGGTGCTCTGAGCCCCAGAGGCTTGGAACGCATACTGCAGTCCAAGGAGCCCTTCGCCCGACCGTAACTCACCTCGGGCTGTGCTGCATCCGCTTAGCACAACGAGAGGAACCGGAGCGCCAGGCCTCATAATGTCGTGCACGCGAAGCAGTCCATCGTGACCCGGTTCGCCCGAGAGCACGAACGCACTACGTAGCGGGTCGGCGGGGGATAGCAGAGCATGCGAGGCAATGTGAACGATGGTGGCATCGGATCCATGCGCGCGTACGGCACTTGGTGTGGCGGACTCGTTGAGGGCCGTATGCGTGCGGTTAAACATCCGGCTCAGGCGATCTAACTCGGTGGCTACCCCCGGCAGGGGAGCGAGCGATAGACTATCCGCTCCACTGCGCAGGCGGATCTCGGTCGCCAGCAAATCTTCGGACGGCGGTGGGTCTCCGAACTCGGACATCCCAAACGCAGCGAGGTCTAAAGACGGCGAATGGGACTCATCTGTAGTCTCTTCTGAAAGTAACGAAGGAGAGAGCGACGACAAAATGGGGCGCTCTTCAATCAAGTACCGCGCCTGGTCGTAAGCGTGTGGGCCCTCGGGGGCGTCGGTGACAAGTGCTGCAAAGGGAAACTGAAGCAGGGGGCCATCGGGCGCAACAATGAGTCCGCCATCAGCAGGCAGGTATTCCCGAATCGGTTGGACAAGCTCCTGGTAGGCGTCATGCAGTCCGTTGAGGTTGAATGCCGTCATGCTTATTGAGGCAGACACCCTGTCGTTGGTTAGAAGTGGACTGATCTGCTCCAGTAGTTCGTTCAGGCTGCTTGATGTGTGCGGTAGGTCGATCGCGACAACGGTGTCGGGCCGCACCACATAGGCGGATAGCGTAGGCGAGTGGTCATCGTGAGCGTTGGGGGCGTCGATATGGTAGGCAATGAGTGTCCGGTTGGTGGCACCCAGCCACTGCTGCAGGGCGCGTCGATCGATTTCTAGAGTGCGGTTAGAGAGGTCCACCAGTTCGTTTCGATCGGCCATAATAACAGCCTCCTCGTCCATCACATCGCGCGCGGTGGATGTGTCGGAGGTTGCTGAACGGCGCGTGCGTAGCGTGTTGAGCGCGGTGGTTAGGCTGTCGTACTGCATGCGTTCATTGGGCGCCATGTCGTCAAGCAGTGCCGCTTGCATGCGTGTGTCGCGGAGGAAGCGTCCTCGAAAGCGAAGCCATACGTCGAGGGCTTCGTCGGCCTGCCCCTGGCGGCGGAGCGTGCGCATCAGGCCGTCATATCCGGCGCGGCGGTCTGAGAAGGTGCGCGTTGACCACAGCGTGCCGCGAATAGACTCGTGCTCGGCATCGGTAAGCGTGGCTGCGGTTTCGTAGTGCGTGTAGGCAGAGCGCAGGTCGCCCCTCCGTTCATGCACTTGTCCCAGGTAGGTGTGCGTTTGTCGTTGACGCGAGAGCAGGCCCTGCTCGGCCGCAGCCTG
>CAZZCI010000440.1:0-2140 GCA_964653015.1 uncultured Rhodothermales bacterium | reverse complement strand
GGCCACGCCTCGCCCGAAAGCCGGGGCGATGCTAAGGCTGTTTCGTACCGGTCTACCTGATCTTGCACGGCCTGAGCCGTCCATTCGGTATGGATCAGGTTAAAGTTGAAAGGGAGGTGATACTCGTCGTTATGCTCTCCGTAAAAGGCCACCAATCGTTCTGGTGGAAGCGTCACCTCGCCAATCAGAACGCGGTCGTCGTACTCATCGACCACATCGCGCAGCATACGGCCCACCACATGCGCGTCGGGCAGGTTTTTGGTGTAGGTTTCCTGCAGTCGCTTGTACGGATCCATGCCCTCCTGCCAGTTCGGGTTGGGTGGATTGTCGCGCCATTGGGGAGCCACCTTTGCGCGATATGCAACGTCTACGCGGAAGCCATCCACGCCGCGGTCCATCCAAAAGCGCAGCGCATCCAGCATGGCACGGCGCACCTCAGGGTTCCCCCAGTTTAGGTCGGGCTGTTCGGGCAGATACGTGTGCAGGTAGTATTGCTCGGTCTGCTCATCCCACTCCCAGGCCGAGTTGCCCCCGAAACGATCGACCCAGTTGGTGGGCGGCCCGCCATCGGGGCCCGGATCTTTCCAAAAGTACCAGTCGCGCTTTGGATTATCGCGCGAGGAGCGCGACTCCAAAAACCACGGATGCTCGTTTGATGTGTGGTTCACCACATAGTCGAGGATGACACGCAAGCCGTGCTGGTGGGCGGCGTCAATGAGCTGCTCGGCATCGCTGAGCGTACCGAAGCGGGGGTCAACATCGGTGTAATCCGCCACGTCGTAGCCAAAATCGGCCATCGGCGACGGGTACATTGGAGAGATCCAGATTGCATCAACGCCGAGCCATTCCAGGTAGTCCAGGCGCGCCTCAATGCCGGGCAAGTCACCAATGCCATCGTCGTTCGTATCCTGAAAGCTTCGCGGATAAATCTGATAAACGATGCCGTGCTTCCACCAGTCCGAAGACATACGCACAAGGGGCTCAGAGAAAGAGGACGAAGAGGCAAATCAAGGGTAGCAATATCAACATACAATATAGCCGAGGCAGTGTCGAATGCAACAGGTATATTTTACAGTTCAGTTCGAGATGATGTGTGGGTGTCAACGTACGCCGCCAATATCCTGTGGCAGTTGGGTTCAACATCGGGCTGCTGCGAGGATTGCCCGAATTTACGGTCAGAACGCCGTGGCTGCCGAACACCCACCCATCCATTCGCTTTCATACACGATCTGCTATAGCCACCATGCCTCACTTCGGCCTGGTGTGCGATGTTTTTGGTTATCCTTGATTGTGTTATGTCTACTTCTCTACGCGATATTGCCATTGTGGCCCATGTGGACCACGGTAAAACCACTCTGGTCGATGCCATGCTCTGGCAAAGCGGTACCTTCCGCGATAACGAAGACGTGCAAGAGCGCGTCATGGACTCGATGGACCTGGAGCGCGAGCGGGGCATCACCATCATGGCCAAAAATACCGCTGTGCAGTATGGCGATACCAAAATCAACATTGTAGACACGCCCGGTCACGCCGACTTTGGGGGCGAGGTGGAGCGCACCTTGCGCATGGTCGATGGCATTATGCTGTTGGTGGATGCGGCAGAAGGCCCGCTTCCGCAAACCCGCTTTGTGCTCCAGAAAGCGCTGGAGCTCGACCTACCGTCGATTGTCGTCCTCAACAAAATCGACCGCGACGATGCACGTCCTGAAGAAGCGCTCGACGAAATCTACGACCTGTACATCGACCTCGGGGCCGATGGCGACCAGATCGAGTTCCCCGTGATGTATACCATTGCGACCGAAGGCCAGTGTACTACCGAGCCCGGCGGCGAACTGACGGATCTGAAACCGCTCTTCGAAACGATTCTGGATACGGTGCCGTCCCCAAGTGGCGATCCAGAAGCCACGCTGCAGATGCTCGTCACCAGCGTGCAGCGCGACAACTACCTGGGGCCGGTGGCCGTGGGGCGCGTGGAGCAGGGCACGCTCAAAAATCGACAGCGCGTGTCGATGTGCCACCGCGATGGCTCCATCGAGACAACCGAAATCACCGCGCTTTTTGAGTATGAAGGTCTAAAACGCGTGGAGGCTGAGGAGGCAGGTCCGGGCGACATCATCGCCGTGGCCGGGGTCGAAGGCAT
>CAZZCI010000439.1:0-2156 GCA_964653015.1 uncultured Rhodothermales bacterium | reverse complement strand
GTATCCATGAGTACAGGAGACATCACCGCCTTGCTGCGTGCGCATACCTCTGGCGATTCGGAGGCCATTGATGCACTGTTTCCGCTCGTATACGACGAATTAAAGCGCATAGCACAGCAACGGCTACGGGGCGAGCGGAATGACCACACGTTCCAAACAACGGCGCTGGTACATGAAGCCTACCTGGAGTTGGTTAATGTAGACGAGGTGTCGTGGGAAAACCGTCAGCATTTCTTTGCGATGGCCTCACGAATTATGCGTAACGTACTCGTCGATTATGCAGTCAAGCGCAAGGCGCAAAAGCGCGGTGGGGACGATGATCCGCTGCCGTTACAGCAGGGGGATGCGGAGGTTACGATTGATTTAGACAGCGTTCTTTCTGTGCATCAGGCCCTTGAGCGGCTCGAAGAGGTCGACAAGCGGCAGGTTCGGGTTGTCGAATGCCGGTTCTTTGGGGGACTTACCATTCAGGAGACCGCCGATGCGCTGGATATTTCTCCAGCCACCGTAGGGCGCGACTGGAAAGTGGCTCGGGCCTGGCTGAATCGTGAACTATCAAATGGCACGCACACCAAGCGTGGGGGATAGCACTATGGATGCATCGCGATGGCAAACCATCAAACGCATCTTTGAAGAGGCACAGAATCGAGATCAGTCCGAGTATGATGCGTTTCTTGACGAAGCGTGCGCAGGGGATGCCGAGTTGCGTGCCGAGGTGCAGTCCTTGTTGCAGGCCCACGCCAGCACGGGTCCTCTAGACCGGGTGCTTGACGAAATGCACACCTCGCTGCATCATCTGGAGGCCACTGGCAGCCTCACCGGGCACCGTATCGGTCCGTATGAGATAGTCGGGCAGCTTGGGCAAGGAGGCATGGGCCGCGTGTTTCGGGCGCGCCGTGCCGATGGCCAATTCGAACAAGAGGTCGCACTGAAGCTTCTCTGGATGGCCTTTCCTTCCGAGGAAGCCCGCGCCCGCTTCTTGGCTGAACGGCAAATCCAGGCCACCCTGACGCATCCACACATTGCTCGTTTACTCGATGGGGGCGTATCGGAAGCGGGGCAGCCCTATTTCGTTATGGAGGTGGTCGAGGGCCAGCCGATCGATGCGTACTGCATGGACCACGACCTCTCGATTCGTGAGCGCATTGCATGCATGCTCGATGTATGCGAGGCCGTACAGTATGCGCATCAACAGCTCATTGTCCATCGCGACCTGAAGCCCTCCAACATTCTGGTGACGGATGCCGGACAGGTGAAGCTACTCGACTTTGGTATCGCCAAGCTGCTCGATCCTGAGCCTATGTTGGGCGATGCCGCCCCCCGCACACGCACTGGCCTGCTGCCCATGACGCCGAGCTATGCGAGTCCGGAGCAGGTGCGGGGCGAAGCGATTACCACGGCCTCCGACATTTATCAGCTGGGGGTAGTGCTGTACGAACTGCTCACCGGATGCCGCCCGTACCAGGTAAAAGACCGTACGCCCAGTGAGGTGGAGCGCATCATTTGTGAGGAGCAGCCCACCCGGCCCAGCACGGCGGTCATGCAAGAAGGGGGACGCGACGTAGCATCGATTGCTCAACGCCGCAAGGTCCTTCGCGGCGATCTAGACACCATCATCATGAAAGCGCTGCGCAAAGAGCCCGATCGCCGCTATGGATCGGTAAAGCAGCTGGCCAACGATCTGCGCAGTACCCTCAACGGACACCCCGTGTCTGCGCATCCAGATACATGGGCGTATCGCACACGCAAGTTTGTGCAGCGGCACCGGTGGGGAGTGGCGGTAGCTGCTCTGGTAATGGTGGCAGTGATCGGCTACGCAGCAACCATCACGTGGCACTCGCAACAAACACAAGCTGCGCTCGACCGCGCCCAGGAGGAGGCCCAGAAGTCGGAGCAGGTTACGGCGTTTCTAGTGGATCTATTTCAGGCCAACGATCCATCGGAGGCAGAGGGAGCCTCAATAACGGCCCGTCAGATTATGGAACGAGGGGTAGAACGCGCCGAGCAACTTGACGAGCAGCCGGCGATCCAAGCCGAGATGTTCGATGTAGTCGGGCAGGTGTATGGGCGACTCGGACAGTACGATGAGGCGCTTGGGGTTCTAGAGCGATCGCTTGATCTGCGCACCACTATTGCTGGGTCTCCCCATGCGGAAA
>CAZZCI010000438.1:0-2214 GCA_964653015.1 uncultured Rhodothermales bacterium | reverse complement strand
CCCCACTTATGTATGCTGCCATGACGGGTGAACAAGAACTGGTAGACCTCCTCTTACAGCATGGCGCCTCGCGCTCTCCAGAAACAAGCCCCGGGTGGTGCATTAGCGACACACCTGCTACCTTGTGCACTGCTGCTGATTGGGCTCGGCTGTATGGATTTGTAGAGCTTGCTCTGTATCTGGATGGCGAGTCCCCACCGATCTATCGCAACACCCTTCACTATGCCGCGAAGCACGGCGATACAGAGCAGATGCGGCGTCTCATTCGGTCGGGCGCAGATGTGAACGAAAAAGAGCATCTGTCCAAGCTTACGCCGCTCCATTATGCGGTAGGCACAGATGAGTATGGCGGGGGGATGGAAGCCGTCGAAATTCTAATGGAAGCCGGCGCTGACCCCAATGTGGGTGACTTTTCTGGGCGTACCCCACTGGCTGAAGCTGCAATTTACGGGAAAGAGGAGGAAGCACGTACCCTAATTGATATGGGAGCCCGTGCCGACAATGAGCAGATGCAAGGCTGCGCCACCGGGTTTTCCGAATATCAATGGGCTAAAGAGCGTGGGCGCGACGACCTCGCCGAATATATGGTTGAGCAAGGCGCCATTAATCCATAAGCCCATCGTACTGGCAGCTTGGTTGCACGGGCGTTCTCAAATCTACTGAGGGCGCCTTTGCAACCAGGCAATCGTTCCGTGTTAGCATCATTTTGGTTAGTCATACAAGTCGCCATGCAACGAATACCAATGCGCTTTTTCATCGTCATAATGGCCGGTTTCATCATTGGCTGGACGTACAGCGTCCCGGATGCCCTTTCATTCTCAAACAGCGCGCTGCCATTTTATAGCATCATACAGGGAGACTCCACCGAGGTAGCTGCCATTGTGGAGGGACTTCCGGATGGCAGCGAACGGATTCCGTCGGAGGATCAGTATCTTGAACGCGAAATCCTCGAGGTGACAAACGAGGTGCGGCGCGAACACGGGTTGCATGTGCTAACGTGGGATACGACGCTGGCCCACGCTGCCCGCTACCATGCAGCCCACATGGCCATCTATGGATACATTGGCCACGATACGCAGCTTCCAAATGAAGAGGGCGAGTTACAACCGATCCTTACCATGGTGCAACGTGCCCGTGCGTTTCGTATCACGAGCAACGTCGGCGAAAATGTGGCGATTCGTTACTCACGTACCCCCGAAAACGTTGTGCAACAGTGGATGGATAGCCCGGGCCACCGCGATAATGTCTTGCGTGAGGAAGTTTATTACCTGGGGGTCGGGCACTACGAAGGACACTGGGTGCAAAAATTTGGAGGGCGATGATGCACCTGCGTACGTCATCCTGACACCGCTAGCCGGAAGGATCTTAGCCACCCCTCCGGACGCTCGGTACATCTGGTACGCGTGAAGACTATCCCGTGGGTGTTGAGCAACACTGCGCCCCGACCGCAAGGCGTTGAGATGCCTCACTGGTACGTGTTTAGCGACATGCCCCAGATCGCCCGGGGACGCAAGCGGTCCCCGGCTATGGATTTTGCTCACACCGAGCCGTTCTGTAGCCCGGGATCAGGAGCGGATATCCCGGGCGGTCATTGAGCCGCACTCAAAAGATAAAGCGTACCGCCGGGCCGTCCTATACATTTCCTATACATGTCTTATACATGTCATGCTGAACGCAGTGAAGCATCTCAGCGCGATGTGGCCGAGGGCCCTGCTGCTCAGTGTCCACGAGGTGCACCCTGCGCGCACCGGACCGGGCGAACCCGTAGGGCATGGCGCCCAGATCCTTCCACCGGGCGGCGTCAGGATGACTGCAAGACGATATGATCTCGTCTCTCGTAGCGACGCAGAGGGGCCGTAAGGTCATGCCTGTTGTGCACCGTCACGAGCGTGGTGCTGACGGGAATGCGGTGCCCCAGCAAGCCGGCGACGCAAGCGGTCCCCGGCTATGGGTTTGCTCACATCGAGCCGTTCTGTAGCCCGGGATCAGGAGCGAAGCGGATATCCCGGGCGGCCATTCTAACACGCTAAACACGTACCTTCACGGCGTTCAGCATGACGTTTATAGAGCGGCTCAGCGGCTATCATTGATCCGCACTAAACAGATACGTGCATATTTCTCCCAGGGCGGATGTCCTTTGCTCCCTACCAATTCTACCCCTTCAACGTGCGGCCCATCCAGCGGCTTAGGGACTCGAATGTCGAGTAAATGGTC
>CAZZCI010000437.1:0-2215 GCA_964653015.1 uncultured Rhodothermales bacterium | reverse complement strand
CTGGCCCGGTGGATCCGCGCCAACGTGTTTCTTCCAGATGCCCGAATCGGATGGCTGCCCTTTGCTGTGACACGCGGCACCCAACTGCTTCGCTCCCACCGCTTCGATGCCATGCTTACCAGTGGCGCCCCGCACTCCGTGCACTGCACCGGACGCCTTCTGCAGCAGCTTCATGGCGTACCCTGGATCGCCGATCTGCATGATCCATGGACCGACATTGGCTTTTACGACGAACTGCCACACACCGACTGGGCCCGCCGTTTGGATGCAGCCCTTGAGCGCAGCGTACTACAGCACGCAACCCGCGTGACCACGGTGAGCCCCACCTGGATGCACCTCTTTTCTAACAAAGGAGCCACGGTAGGGGCTGTGGTTGAAAACGGATTTGAGCCCAGCACTTTTATCGAGCATACCGCTCCCGTTCGCACCGATCGCTTTGTTGTGTCGCATGTGGGTAGCCTGTACGCCAATCGCAATCCGACTGGCGTATGGGATGCGCTGGCCGCACTACATCACGACGGGGCCATTCCAAACCTACAGCTGCGCCTCATCGGATCGGTTGCTCCGATCGTACAGGCGTCGCTGCAGCAGCGCGGGCTGTGGACCTGCACCAAGGTGATTCCGTTTGTGCCGCATCCAACGGCCGTACGCAACATGACGCAAAGCGCTCTGTTGCTGCTTGCTATTGAATCGTTTCCTGCAGCGAACGGCATGATTACCAGCAAGCTCTACGAATACCTGGCTGCGGGGCGTCCGGTGCTTGGCGTAGGTCCCCCCGCTGGCGATGCCGCCGTGCTGCTGCGCGACCACGAGGCCGGTGCCATGCACGCGCCCACCGATGTTGACGCCATCAAAACAATGATCGAAGCGCATTATGCCGCCTGGGAAGCAGGCAGGCCCGTGTCTGGAGCCGATCCGCGAGCACTACGCCCCCACACCCGCACGGTGCAAGGACAACGCATGGCCGCTGTCCTGAACGACGCCGTTTCCGCATGACATCAGTGTGCCGAGGCGCGCCTCATAATACCACCGTGTCAATACCCTTCTCGTGGATGACTGAACGCTCCCCCTCATCGCTATGATGCGCCCTGCTTACCTTGTTTGCATACTGATTCTGGGGGTGGCAGGAAACGTAATGGCGTCCCCCTTCTCATCGGCCAGCACACCCGGACTCTCGCCGCCCGACACCAGCACGACTTCGTTTAGTTGGTACCTGCTGCCCAATGGCTACTACACGCCCGAAACCAATGTGGGTGGCGGCATAACAAGCGGGTTTTTCTGGGATCGACCGGCACGCCCTACCTCGTCGCTTTCTGCCAGCGCAAGTGTAACGCTTGAAGGACAGTATCAGGTGTATGCCCGTCTCGAATGGTTTGGCGCAGAGGATCAATGGCGCAGTTGGAATGAGGTGGATATGCAGTTCTTTCCGACTTCGTTTTTTGGTGTAGGCCCACGCACACCAGCCACGCAAGAGGAGGACATGACGACCCGGTTCGTGACGATAGATGTGCAGGGCACGTGGCAGGTCTTAGGCGATTGGCGCGCCGGCCTGCAATTTCTGGGACGCCACGATGTGCTCACAGAGATCACGGAGGGCGGTCTGTTGGACACCAAACAGGTGCCTGGGCACAGCGGCAGCAGCGTGTTTGGACTGGGACCAGTCCTCACATATGACACTCGCAATGCCGTCTACTATCCGCGACGCGGACGCCTATTTACGGGCTATGCGGTGGTCTATCCTTCGTGGTGGGGCACCCATGGCTTCACCCGAGTCGGAGCAGATGCTCAACAGTACATTCCGCTGCTCCGCAACCAGGCGCTTACGATTCAGGCATATGCCGAAACCATTGCAGGAACAGCCCCCTTTACAGCCCTTCCGAAACTGGGAGGCCCCATGCGCATGCGTGGCTATCGCGAGGGCCGGTTTCGCGATGCAGTCTATGTAATGACACAGGCCGAGTGGCGCATTCCGCTTTTTTGGCGCGTGGAAACCGCCGCCTTTGCCGGACTGGGCACCGTAGCGCCTCGTCTGGCAGCCCTCACTGCCCATCCCCCCGAATGGGGCATTGGCGCCGGCCTCCGTTATCGGCTTAACGAAGCAGGCGTGCGAGTGCGTATCGATTACGCCATTGGTCGCGAAGGCACCGGGTTGTATATGACCGCCTCGCAGCCGTTCTGATCACCGCCCTGCAGTCGAGATGTCCTGCTGCTCAGT